>JAZLIP010000087.1:0-15561 GCA_045617445.1 Lachnospiraceae bacterium
GCTTCAGCAGTCGGATGTAATTGCTCGTTTGGTCCGGATAAACTGAGTGAGATTATTTCAGAAATGTCAACTATTTGCAATATTCCGCTGATTGCCAAACCAAATGCCGGTTTGCCGGAAATTGATGATTGCGGTAATACCGTTTATTCTGTTAATCCCGAGGAATTTGCCGAGGACATGGTAAAGGTTATTGAGGCAGGCGCGACAATTATAGGCGGTTGCTGCGGAACAACACCTATGCACATTAAGGAAATGACTGAAAAAGCAAGAAATTATAAACCGATTCGTCACAAGAGACCGAAAGATTTATTCTATTTGTGCTCGGAAAAGAATACTGTAACCTTTACACTTGAGTCTCCCTTTATGATGGTTGGTGAGCGTATAAATCCAACAGGCAAGAAGAAATTGCAACAGGAACTCAAAGAAGGAACTTTTGAGATGATTCAGGATTTTGCCTGTTCGCAAGCTGAGGATGAAGCATCTTTTCTTGATATAAATGTAGGTATGGGTGGTATAGATGAATTAGCTACAATGCTTACTGCAATTGAGGAAGTTACCGTACGTGTATCCTTACCGCTTGTTCTTGATTCAAGTAGCATTGAAGTCATGGAACAGGCATTACGACATTATCCGGGAAGGGCATTGATTAATTCGATTTCTCTTGAAGAACGCAAATTCAAGGAATTGCTGCCTATCGCCAAGAAATATGGTGCGATGTTTATCTTACTTCCTTTATCTGATGAGGGATTGCCAAAAAATCTTGATGAAAAGAAGGCAATAATTGATAAAATTCTGAAACGTGCCGATGAACTTAAAATAGAGCGAAATTCAATTGTGGTTGACGGACTTGTTACGACTGTCGGTGCCAATAAGAAGGCAGCTCTTGAAACATTGGAAACTATCCGATACTGTAAGAATGAATTGAAGCTTCCGACAATAGTCGGACTTTCTAATATTTCATTTGGGTTACCAGAACGTGCAAATGTTAATTCGGCATTTCTTAATCTTGCAATAGAAGCCGGACTCACAATGGCAATTCTTAATCCGAGCCAGTATCGTTTGGTTCTTGGTGCTTTTGCAACGGATATGCTTTTGGACAAAGCTGAGGCTGACTTAAGATATATAAATTATGTTAATGGACTCAAGGAAAGGTATCCTGAAGGCTTTGAAACAAAGAAAGCCACGGGTAACGCAATGCCGGTAGCAAATTCTGACGGTGGTGTTAGGAAAGAAAATTCACAAATAGATGATTTGGTTAGAAAGGCTGTGCTTTCGGGAAATAAGAAGGCAGCTCTTAATAATACAAAAGCAGATATTGAAGCAGGTCGGATTGCAAAGGATATTTTAAATGAAAGTCTGTTGCCGGCAATTAATGAGGTTGGTGCTTTGTTTGAGAGTGGAAAATATTTTCTCCCGCAATTAATTGCAAGCGCCGAAGCAATGCGAAGTGCGATTGATTATTTAGAACCGATGCTTAAGGAAGACGCTGATAGTGCAAACAGTGCTACTATTGTAATCGCTACGGTTAAGGGCGATATTCATGATATTGGCAAGAATTTGTGTGCACTTATGCTTAAGAATTATGGTTTTACAGTTTATGATTTGGGTAAAGATGTGGATTCGAATGAGATAATTGAAGCTGCAATTAAGTATGATGCTGATATTATTGCTTTGTCGGCGTTGATGACAACAACGATGAAAGAGATGGAAACTGTGATAGAACTTGCAAAAGAGCGAAAACTGAAGGCCAAAATCATGATTGGCGGTGCTGTTATTACGCAGGATTACGCAGATTCAATAGGGGCAGACGGTTACTCTAAGGATGCTCAGGATGCGTGTACATTGGCAAAAAAAATAATTAATATGTGTAATAAAAGATAAAATATAGAGCAATATTCTGAAATCTGTGGTAAAATTAGCATGACTGTTGTGTGTATTAAGATTCAATTGTATGTTTGAAATGAAACAGCACACATGCTGAATTTAAAGTCATAAGGAGGAAGGTACAGGTTGTCTAAGAAGAATAGAAAGAAATCATATGCGCAAAATGATTCTTTGAATGTAGATGAAAAAAAGGTATCGGACGTTGTGGTTGCCAATTTGGAAAACAAAGATATGGAAGATTCAGAAGTGATAAATGATTCGGAGGAGTTAAAAGACCGGGAAGAGTCAAATAATTCGGAAGAAACAAAAGATTCGGAAGAAACAAGCGATTCGAATGAAGCAAACGATTCGGACGAGTCAGAAGACTTGAAAGAAACAAGCAATTCGAATGAAACGAAAGATTCGGATGTGTCAAACGATTCGTACGAGTCCGAAGATTTGAAAGAAACAAGCGATTCGAATGAAACAAAAGATTCGGAAGAAACAAACGATTCGTACGAGTCAGAAGACTTGAAAGAAACAAGCGATTCGGAAGAAACGAACGATTCGAATGAAACAAATGATTCAGAAGAGTTTAATGACAAAAAAGAGACGGATGGTTTGGAAGAAAAGGAAACATCGGATAGAAATATTCCGATTGAAATCAAAAATGAAGAAAGTACAGCAATAGGAGAGGTGGACAAAATGTCAGAAGAAAAGAAAACGATTAGTATTGAAAAATTACTCGATGACAAGAAATTAAATAAGAAAGAAAGCAAGAAGAAAAATGAAGAAATTCTTGAGGCGATGAATGAAAGTGATGTCAGAGTACTTGCTTCACTTCTTATGGATATCAAAGATAAGAATACACGTGAGCTTAAATATGCAAGAAGTCAGGCAAGGTGGGCTATGTTTACTTCCATTTTCTCTTTGATTATCGTTGTGATTTTAGCATGTGCTATTATATCCATTTTGCCGGACGTTATGACTGTTATTGATCAAGCGAATGATATCGTAGCGCAGGCGAATGATATTGTTGCTCAGACGAGTGATGTTTTGAGTAAGACAACACCTATCATTTCAAACCTTGATAAGGTAACAAAGGATATTGCCGAAGCTGATATTAATGGTATGCTTCAGAATGTAAACGATCTTGTTGTTTCAAGCGACAAGAATATGAGTGAGGCATTAAAGACAATTACAGATATTGATATTAAATCTCTTAATCAGGCAATTAATGATTTAAGTTCAATTGTCAGCCCATTGTCAAAGATGTTTAGACATTGATTTTGCCGGTGCACGTTAGTTTGATTGTGTATTAGAAATTACGGATTATAATTTATCTCAGTGAGAATCATTATGTTAAATGTCTAACCCCTCCCGATTTTTTTTGGAGGGGTTAGACAAGTTTTTAAGTTACTATTCAGTGGTAGGTGAGAATACTTGCTGTTCCCACCGTAAGAACACGATTCGATAGCAAAATGCATTGCCGAGAGAGTCTTTAGCATATATTTTTGATTGTTATCGGTCAGGGACTGAACAGTAATGCTTTCAACTCAGTAGGAGTCATGGCCTTGTTTTTTGATAAGGTTTAGCAGAAGAAGATTTGGCAGGATAAGATAAGAAAGATTTATGAAAGGTTGGATTTTACATGTTAGGTGCAGATGCAATGGCAAGATGCCTTGTTGAAGAGAAAGTTGATGCGGTTTTTGGATATCCGGGAGTTGCCATATGCCCGTTTTTTAATTCTATGCTAAGTGTTGATATAGACAGAATTCTTGTAAGAACCGAGCAGAATGCAGCTCATGCGGCGAGCGGGTATGCAAGGATTTCAGGGAAGGTCGGTGTGTGCGTAGCAACATCAGGACCGGGGGCTACAAATTTGATTACAGGTATAGCAACGGCGCATGCAGATTCTATTCCACTTGTGTGTATTACTGGACAGGTTGATTCTTCACTTCTTGGATCTGATGTTTTCCAGGAGGCGGATATTACCGGTGCGGTTGAGTCTTTTGTTAAGTATAGTTATCTTGTAAAGAATGTTGAGGATATTCCAAGAATCTTTAAGGAAGCTTTCCATATTGCTTCGACGGGAAGGAAAGGACCGGTGCTTATTGATGTTCCGATAGACATTCAAAACAGTGAATTGTCCAAATTTAAATATCCAAGCGAAGTTAATTTGAGAACATATAAACCAACGATAAAGGGTCATGTTAATCAGATTAAGAAACTTATCGGCGCTTTGGAAAAATCCAAGAAACCGGTAATCTGCGCAGGCGGTGGCGTGCTTCTTTCGGGTGGAAAAAGCGAAATACGTGAGTTTTCTCACAGATATAACATTCCTGTTGTTTCTACAATGATGGGAATTGGCGTAATGCCATCACTTGATGAAAATTATTATGGGATGGTTGGAAATAACGGCAAATCATATGCTAACCGCGCGATGAATGAATCTGATTTACTTATTATGGTAGGAGCCAGAGTGGCGGACCGGGCTATATCGCAGCCGGATCTTGTTATTGAGAATACTGTTCTTGCACATATTGATGTCGATCCGGCAGAAATAGGTAAAAATGTTGGTCCAACTATTCCGATTGTCGGAGATATAAAATCTGTTTTTGAGGATATTTTGGAGTATGATATCAAAGTTGATTGCCATGAATGGGTTGAAAAACTTGATGAATATAAAAAAGATTCCAAAGAAGAAATTGAATCAAACGATGATTATGTCGATCCGAGAAAATTTGTAACGACATTGTCAAATAAGCTTAATGATGATGCGGTTTATGTTGCTGATGTTGGCCAGAATCAGATATGGTCATGCAGATATGCAATTGTAAAGGATGGAGTTTTTATGACTTCAGGCGGAATGGGAACTATGGGATATTCTTTACCTGCAGCACTTGGAGCAAGAGTTGCGGATAGTAAACGGCAGATTGTTGCAGTTTGCGGCGATGGTTCTTTCCAAATGTCAATGATGGAACTTGCAACAATGAAACAGCATGGCATTCCTGTTAAAACGATAATTTTCCACAATGGATATCTTGGCTTGGTAAGAGAGTATCAGAAGAAAAAATATGACGGGAATTATTCGGTAGTTTCTCTTGCGGGTTCGCCTAATTTCGGATTACTTGCGGCAGCCTATGACATACCGTTTTTTAAACTGGAGAATATGTCAGATATGGATAAAATGCTTGATGAATTCCTTGCAAGAGAGGGTGCAGCTCTTATGGAGGTTATGATTGACCCTATGGATACTGTATAAATAAAGAATATTGATTATGAATTAATGAAGGGATATTGTATGAAAAGATTATATTCTGTTCTTGTTGAAAATCGCTCCGGAGTTTTAATGAAGGTTGCCGGATTGTTCAGCCGACGTATGTTTAATATTGATTCACTGGCAGTTGGTGAGACGGATGATCCAAATGTCAGCTGTATTACGATTGTGAGCTCCGGTGAAAAGGGTACACTTGAACAAATTGAAAAACAGCTTAACAAGAAAATAGACGTTATTAAAATCAAGACTTTTTCGGAGACTGACAGTGTAAGCAGAGAATTGGTACTTGTTAAAGTTAAGTATACAAAGAACAATCGTAAAGATTTCATTGAAATCTGCGAGATGATGAAGGCAAACGTTGTTGATATGTCCGGTACAAATCTTACTCTGCAGTTGTGTGATACACCGGAACGGATTGCGATGTTTATACGACTTCTACCGAAAACAAGTATTGTTGAAGTTGCAAGAACCGGAACACTTGCGTTGTCAAAGTGCTCTTATGATGTTGTTTAAGATTGTTCAGCGATTTTAAAGTTATCTATCGAAAAAGGTAGGTAACTTTTTTTATGATTTTTATGGAACTGAATTTACAACAAAACAGATGTTATTTGTGTTTTGTGATTGTGATGAAGTTTTTACGTCAAGACTTTTGTTGACATATATATTTATTGTGCTAAAATGTGAAAGTGATGTTATTGGTCAGGGACTGACAGTAACAAAGTGTTTTGATAAACAGTAATTTGTAGAATAAGCGTAATGCTAAATGTTTTATGGAGAGAGAGATGCATAGAAAAGTATTTCAGTTAATTACAGATAATACAGCCGGTGTATTAAGTCGTATTTCGGGACTTTTTAGTAGAAGAGGATACAATATTGAGAGTATTACTGCCGGTGTTACTTCTGATCCGAATTACAGTCGAATTACGATTGTTGCCAATGGTGATGAGGGGATTCTTGACCAGATTGAGAAGCAGGTAAGCAAGCTTGTTGATGTTATTGATGTCAGAGAGTTAAAGCCTGAACTCTCTGTTTATCGTGAACTTGTTATGGTTAAGATTCGCGTAAATGACAATCAGCGTCAGGCAATTGTTGCGATGACGGAAATATTCCGTGCTAAGATTATTGATGTTAATAAAGATTCAATGATTATTGAACTTACCGGTAATCAGAACAAGATTGATGCATTCCTTGATTTGCTTGTCGATTATGAAATTGTTGAACTTGCAAGAACCGGTATTGCAGGCTTGCAGCGTGGTACGGATAATCTTGTTTCTATTGATAAAATGTTCACATAAGGTAGAACCTTTTTGATTAAATATTATTTCCAGGAGGATAGAAAGATGGCAAAAATTTATTATCAAGAAGATTGTAATTTGTCAGCACTTGATGGCAAGACAATCGCTGTTATTGGCTATGGTAGCCAGGGACATGCACACGCATTAAATGCAACGGAATCAGGTTGTAACGTGATTATAGGTCTTTACGAAGGTTCAAAGTCATGGGACAAGGCTGTTAAACAGGGATTTCAGGTTTACACTGCCGCTGAAGCAGCTAAGAAAGCTGATGTTATCATGATTCTTATTAATGATGAGAAACAGGCTGATTTATATAAGAAAGATATCGAACCAAACCTTGGGGCAGGCAATATGCTTATGTTCGCGCATGGTTTTAACATTCATTTCGGATGTATTGTTCCTCCAAAGGATGTTGATGTTACCATGATTGCACCTAAGGGACCGGGTCATACAGTTCGTTCGGAATATCAGGCCGGTAAGGGGGTTCCTTGTCTTGTTGCTGTTGAACAGGATGCTACAGGTAAGGCACTTGATATTGCACTTGCATACGCACTTGCAATTGGTGGAGCAAGAGCCGGTGTTCTTGAGACAACTTTCAGAACAGAAACAGAGACAGATTTGTTCGGTGAGCAGGCTGTTCTTTGCGGTGGTGTATGTGCACTTATGCAGGCAGGTTTTGAAACACTTGTTGAGGCTGGTTACGACGAGAGAAATGCATATTTTGAATGTATCCATGAGATGAAACTTATTGTGGATCTTATCTACCAGTCAGGTTTCGCAGGAATGAGATATTCAATATCAAATACTGCCGAATATGGTGATTATATTACAGGACCTAAGATTATTACCGAAGATACAAAGAAGGCGATGAAGAAGATTCTTTCCGATATTCAGGATGGAACTTTTGCTAAAGAATTCTTGCTTGATATGTCACCTGCAGGACGTCAGGTTCACTTCAAGGCTATGAGAAAGCTTGCTTCAGAGCATCCATCAGAGAAGGTTGGAGCTGAAGTTCGTAAGCTTTACAGTTGGAACAATGAAGATGACAAACTCATCAATAACTAGTAACAATTTATTTTGACATTTTCAGATATTTTTTCTTGAAAATGGATTCGAAGTGTGGTATCATATCGAATGTTGTGAGATAAGTAGACGGTCCGCTGGTTATTTAATTATGAACGTCAGTGATTTTTAAGGAGGTTCATTATGAATGATATTATTAAGAGTATTGAAGCAGAGCAGATGAAGTCTGATGTGACTGAATTTGCAGTAGGCGATACCGTAAAGGTATATGCTAAGATTAAGGAAGGTAATCGTGAAAGAATTCAGATTTTTGAAGGTACTGTTCTTAAGCGTCAGGGCGGAAGCAACAGAGAAACCTTTACAGTAAGGAAGAATTCAAACGGTGTAGCCGTTGAGAAGACATGGCCGCTTCATTCTCCTTTTGTTGAGAAGATTGAGGTTGTAAGAAAGGGTAAAGTAAGACGCGCTAAGTTGTTCTACTTAAGAGACCGTGTTGGTAAGGCTGCTAAAGTTAAGGAACTTATGAGATAAGTTCTGCGAGTTTTGGTTTTACATATATGTGTTAAATTTAACCCACTTTATTGTGCAAGCATTAAAGTGGGTTTTTTATCTTAGTGTGAGAGTGAGTCTTGAATTGTATTTGTTGTGAGTTTGTGATATTCTTTTTTCTGTGATTTGAGAAATTGAAGGCTTAATTATTGTTTTTGCTTGTTACCGGGCAGGGACTGAACGGTAGTTGAGTATTCTTGAGTATGTCAAAACATGTGCTGTTTTGGCGTATAAATGCTTTGTGACTTGATGAAGGTGTGTATTATATATGAGAAACAGGAAGAACGATTTGGGATATATTGGTTCTGGTGACAGGAAAGGCAGAAATGGAATTGATATGTCCTTTTTCTATAATATTTTAACATGGGTGTTTGGTATATTTGCTTCAGCCTTTGTGGGCGCTATGTTAGTGTATTTTGCCGGCGTTAAAACAAGCGTTATCGGTTCTTCGATGGAGCCGACACTTTTCAACGGTGAAGAAGTGATGATTAACAGGATTGTTTATCAGTTCTCATCACCTAAACGTGGTGATGTAATTGCATTTTATCCAAACGGAAATGAAAATGCTCATTTGTATGTAAAGCGAATTGTGGGGTTGCCGGGGGAAAAAGTGCAGATAAAACAGGGTTCGGTTTATATTAACGGTGAGATGTTTGCAATGGATAGCGAAACTGCCGATCCGGGAATTGCAAATGAGGAAATTGCACTTTTAGATGATGAATATTTTGTTATGGGTGATAACAGAAAAAATACAGAAGACAGCCGAAGCGCCAATATTGGTAATATTAAACTTGAAATGATTGAAGGAAAGATTTGGTATCATTTATCTTACGGTGATACAAGAATGGGCAGGGTGGAGTAATGGTATATCAATGGTATCCCGGTCATATGACAAAAGCAATGCGTATGATGCAGGAAGACATTAAACTGATAGATTTGGTTATTGAAATTGTGGATGCAAGAATACCTCTTGCGAGCAGAAATCCGGATATGGATAAGCTTAGCAATGGTAAAGCAAGAATGATTCTTCTTAATAAAGCTGATTTGGCAGATGAGAAAATGAATGAGGCATGGGTAGAGTATTTTCGTGAGAAGGGCTTTAGTGTTGTACTTGTCAATTCGAAGTCAAATCAGGGCTTCAAAGTGATTACGGACGAAATCAAAATTGCATGTGCGAAGAAGCTTGAACGTGACAGGAAAAGAGGAATTATTTCACGACCGATTCGTGCAATGGTTGTAGGTATACCAAATGTCGGCAAATCAACATTTATTAATTCTTTTGCAGGTAAGGCCTGTACAAAAACGGGAAACAAGCCCGGTGTTACAAAAGGAAAACAATGGATTAAACTTAATAAGAATGTTGAATTGCTTGATACGCCGGGGGTTTTGTGGCCGAAATTTGAAGATCAGCGAATTGGAATGTTGCTTGCCTTTATAGGTTCTATTAATGATGAAATAATTGATGTTTCTGAAATGGCATGTAATCTTATTGAGACACTACGTGTGGTTAAACCATCCTGTTTTAAGGAAAGATATGATTTGAATTGCGATGATTATGAGAAAGCTTATGAGATTCTTGAGGCAATAGCAATTAAGAGAAATTGTCGTGTTAAGGGAAATGAACCTGATTATGATAAGGCTGCCAAAATATTTGTGGATGATTTCAGATCCGGTAAATTATCAAGAATAACTCTTGAAAACCCGTGAGTTTGTTGGAGAAAATCGTGGATAAGAAAATTAAAGAAATAACGGAAGAATTAAAATCAATATCTTTGCGTCGAACCGATGATATTGTCGCAATCGATGCTTTTATAAATGAATATAAGGCTGATGAAAGGGGTTCGGTTGTAAAAATTGTTGATAAAGCCATCACTCAGAAGGTGGCCTTCAACAAAGAGATAGAACGTACAAAGCAGATGATGCATTTTGAAGAAATGTATTCCGAATACAAATATATATGCGGGATAGATGAGGTTGGAAGAGGTCCGCTTGCAGGTCCGGTTGTTGCCGGCGCTGTGATTTTGCCTGCGGACTGTAAGCTTCTTTACCTTAATGATTCCAAGAAATTAACAGAGAAAAAGCGTGAAGAATTATTTGATTTGATTATGGAGGAAGCGGTTTCTGTTTCCGTAGGAATGGTGGATAATACAGTAATAGACGATATTAATATATTAAATGCAACGTATGAAGCCATGCGAATTGCTATCAATAATTTGTCTTGTAAACCCGATATATTATTAAATGATGCGGTTACGATTCCAAAGGTATCAATTAAACAGGTTTCGATAATTAAAGGCGATGCCAAGAGCATTTCGATAGCCGCGGCTTCCATTGTGGCCAAAGTCACAAGAGACAGGATGATGGTGGAATTTGACAGAGAGTATCCCGAATATGGATTTGCATCGAATAAGGGCTATGGTTCGGCAATGCATATAGAGGCACTTAAGAAATACGGAAAGACACCGATTCACAGAGATTCGTTTATTTCGCATTTTGTTTAGACAAATAGGGAATTATTATGGCAATTAATGTTTATGGTTATGGTGAATATGGAGAGACCGGAAATGTACAGAATCAGAATTTGTCGAATATGGTCAGAAATGTTTCTGACAATTCGAATAGACCAAATGCTGAAGTTGTTCCGGGGCAGGTAGTTGAGGGCGAGATTGTTAAGGCTGATGCTGAGAATGTGCAGCTTAGGCTTAATAATGGCGCTACTCTTAGTGCGCAGATTGATTCCAATTTGGAGTTGAGTGTGGGTCAGAAACTCTTATTTCAGGTTGGAATGGAAGAATCCTCGACTGTTCTTCATCCGCTTTATACAAATATGTCCAATATATCGACCGGTACGGCGGCTCTGAAGGCGGCAGGTCTTGAACGTACACCGACTAATATGCTTATGGTTTCAACTATGATGGATGAAGGGATGAACGTCAGTAAGCAGGCACTTAATTCAATGGCACGTTCGGTAAATTCTTTCAGTAACGTGAATCCGGCTACAATAGTAGAACTTAGTAAACTTGAATTACCTATTACTGATGCAAATATTACCCAGTATGAGAATTACAAAAATCTGGAACACCAGATAATCAATGATGTGATTAATCTTTCCGAGTCGTTGACGGATATGATAGGAACAAATCGGGAAGATGTGATGAATGCAGTTTCGAATGTGTCTGCACCCGGTATTAATGGAGTTGATTCGGAAGAAAGAATTTTTACCGTTAACAGGAACCTTATGAACGGAAATGTTTTACATATTGAAGGGTTTAACGATGATATAACCAATTTGCCGGATACAAATCCAGATGCGGTGAGTAATCCGGCTACATTAGCGACGGGGGAAGTTGCTAATGCAGCGGTTAATGAAGGCATACTGCCTGAGTTGGAATCGGAGTATCCTTTGTATGAAAATATAAATATTAATAACAGTCTGGTTATGAGTAATGAGATTCTTAAATTTGTTGATAACGGAATTAAGAATTGGAATGATATTATGAAGAATGATATTAATGTCTCGAATGCAAATCAGACAATTCCTGTTACTGTTGCGCCTTTTACAACGATAGAAACTGGTGAAAATCTTGAACGTGTGAATGTTGAAAATGTATGGGCGGTTACTTTAAATCCTGATGAGGCGCCAAACCGGTCACTTGGCACGGAAATTAATCTTAAGAATTCATTTGAACAAAGTAATCCTGATGCGGCAATGCAGAATAATCAGATGGATAGCAATTCAGAACAATTGATGAAGAATCTGATGGAAGAGTTTAGGAATCTTTCAATGCCTGCGGAAGAGTTGAATGAAATAGCAAATGGTACAATGTCGGCAAATGATGCGATAGACTTTGTAAAAACGATGATTAACAAGCAACTGACTTTAGGAAATTTATCTAAAGTGCAGACAGAGAGTTTGGAAAAATTGCTGAATAATTCTGATTTCAAAGAATTGGTAAGTAATCAGTTAACCAAACAGATGCTTCTTAATCCGAAAGATGTCGGTAAAGATGGAGCGGTTGAGGAATTGTACAAAAGGCTTAGTGAACAGTCTATACGTGCAATGGATTTGCTTAATAATGCCGGTAAAGCCGGTAGTGAAGCAATGAAAAGTGCTTCAAATATTAATGATAATGTGAATTTTATGAATCAGCTTAATCAAATGATGTCCTATGTTCAACTGCCTCTCAGAATGAATGAGGAAAATACCCACGGCGAACTCTATGTTTATTCGAAAAAGAAGAATCTCACTGAAAAGGATGGAAATGTGAGTGCTTTTCTACATCTTGATATGGATAATTTGGGTCCGGTTGATGTGTATGTTGCAATGCAACAAAGTAAAGTTAATACCAATTTCTATCTGGCGGATGCTGAAATACTTGATTTTCTTGAGACTAACATACATATTTTGGATAAGCGACTGACGGATAAAGGATATAATATGAGTACGTCCGTTAATATTAAGAATAAAAATGAACCTGTAAAGAGTATCGTGACGGAGGAACTTAAGATTAAGAATCCGGGGACTGTTAAAACCGGGTATGTATCTAATATGTCATTTGATATTAAGGCATAGCGGGTCGCTAGCCAAAATGATTGCGAAGGTGATTTGACATGTGTTTTTGCCTGTTACCAATCAGGGACTGAACATTAATTGGATAAGGGATTATGTGAGGGGAAAATGCCAGAGGAGAAGAAAAAAATTAAGCAGGCGATAGCGTTGGAATACAATCCGATGGAACCGGCGCCAAAGGTTGTGGCGTCAGGGCGTGGTGCGCTTGCTGAAAAAATTATAGAAAAAGCAAAAGAAGCCGATGTGCCTCTTCATCAGGACAGTAAACTCGCCGATACGTTGTCTAAGCTTGAAATTGGAGATTATATTCCACCGGAATTGTATGAGGTTGTAGCGGAAATATTGGTTTTTGTAGATGAAATGGAAAAGATAAAGGGTAAGGTTACAAAGCATTGATGAACAAAAGGTGTGTCGGCAGTAAATATGAAGAGATGGCAATGAAATATCTTAATGAAAACGGTGTTAAAATTATTGAACGAAATTTCAGATGCCATATCGGAGAGGTTGATTTAATCGGTAGTAAAGACAATTACTATATTTTCTTCGAGGTTAAATATCGCAAGAATGAGAGAGCAGGATATCCTGTTGAAGCGGTTAATATAAAGAAGCAACAAACGATAAGCAAAGTTGCCGATTATTTTAAAGTTGTAAGAAAACTTCCGGATTCATGTAATGTGAGATTTGATGTGGTTACAATTCTTGGTGATAATGTTAAATGGTATCAGAATGCATTTGATTACTGCGGATACAGATAATAAATAAAAGGTAGCAATTTGGCTACCTTTTATTTATTATCTATATAAGTTCATATTATTTTATTGTCTCATCGAGAAATTCTCGGTTATTATATTGGGTTAAGATTGTATGAATCTTATCTGTAGGTGTATGAACGTTTGATAATGCTACATCGTGGTTTAGAAAATCAATTATGGAAGTAAGGAACTTACTCATATTTGCCTCGATGTAATAGGGTCTTGTGTTTAATTCAGGCGTATGGTAAGTAAGATTTGTACAGATTATTCTGTCGAAATAGCATTTCTCATACGCTTCATCGAAAGCTGCCAAGCCTTCAGTAAACAAACCAAAGGTACAACATATAAAAACACGTTTGGCATTCATTGATTTTAACTGCTTGGCAGTATCAATCATACTTCCGCCGGAAGAAATCATGTCGTCGATTACGATTACATCTTTGCCATCAACGTTGTCGCCGAGAAATTCGTGTGCAACAATTGGATTCTTTCCGTTAATTACACGACTGTAATCCCTTCTTTTGTAGAACATTCCGGTATCAACGCCGAGGACACCCGCAAAATATACAGCGCGGGGAAGCGCACCCTCATCGGGACTGATTACAACAAGATGCTCCTTATCGATTACAAGGTCTTTCTCATAATGAATCAAAGACTGAATGAATTGATAGGGCGGTGTAAAATTATCGAAGCCGCAAAGAGGAGTTGAATTCTGTACTCGAGGATCGTGTGCGTCAAAGGTAACGATATTTGTTACACCCATTCTGTGAAGTTCATCAAGAGCAAGCGCGCAATCAAGAGATTCTCTTCCATATCTTTTGTGTTGTCTGCTTTCGTACAGGAAAGGCATTACAACGGTAATTCGATGCGCTTTGCCGGCAACGGCTGCAATAATTCTCTTTATGTCCTGATAGATGTCATCGGGAGACATATGATTGGTAAATCCGTTAATTGGGTAAGTTAAACTGTGATTACATACATCGGCAAGAATAAAAATATCCTTTCCACGTACCGATTCATGAAGAATTGCTTTGCCTTCACCGGAACCAAATCTTGGACAATCGCAATCTACAAGGTAATTTCCTTCCTGATATCCCTGAAATGCAGGCGATGAGAGGTGATTGCCATTGACTTTCTTTCTGAATACAATCAAATAGTCATTTACCTGTTTGCCAAGTTCCATGCAACTTTCGTGTACAATCAGTTTAAGGGGTGCAACAGGCATGACATCTTCTAGATAATCAATATTGCTCATGAGTTCTCCGTTCTAATCCGGTACTGTATGTTTTAAACAACTAACTATAACGCTTGCCAATTTCCGTGATAGGGCGAATAGTCGTGTTATTTATAAATAGCAGTACTGGATTTACATGTGAAATTTTCATTGCCGGTCAGAGTCTGACAGTAACAAATTTTCTGCCGCAAGGGCACGTTTTATATAAGCAAATGACATCATAACATTGATACTATTCATAGTCAATAATACGGGGATAAATTGCTGAAATAGACCGTTAAAATGGTTATTATTCAGCAGGTGGGAACATTAAATTTCAATTACACTTGAAATGTGTTTTGTAATATGCTAATAATTAGTAGCGAGTCTAATTTGGAATATTGTTTTAGACAAAGGGAAAGAGGTAGAAAATGAGTAAAGTCAGAACACGTTTTGCTCCAAGCCCAACAGGCCGGATGCATGTCGGAAATTTACGAACCGCATTATATGCGTATTTAATTACAAAGCATGAAAACGGGGATTTCCTGCTAAGAATAGAGGATACAGATCAGGAACGATACGTGGAAGGTGCAGTTGATATTATTTACCGCACAATGGAAAAAACAGGCCTTATCCATGATGAGGGTCCTGATAAGGATGGCGGAGTAGGTCCTTATGTTCAGAGTGAGCGTCAGCAGAGTGGAATTTATTTAAAATATGCCAAGCAACTTATAGAAGAAGGCAAGGCTTACTATTGTTTTTGTGATAAGGAAAGACTTGAGAGTCTTACAAGAGTTGTTGATGGTAAGGAAATCAGTGTCTATGACAAGCATTGTCTTAATTTAAGTAAAGAGGAAATTGAGAAGAATTTGGCTGAAGGTAAGTCTTATGTAATAAGGCAGAATAATCCAAATGAGGGAACGACAACTTTCCATGATGAGATTTATGGTGATATTACTGTTGATAATGCCGAACTTGACGATATGATTCTTATTAAATCGGATGGTTATCCTACG
>JAZLIP010000088.1:0-9415 GCA_045617445.1 Lachnospiraceae bacterium
AATATTTTGCTTGCAAAGAATATTATGAGCAGTTTTGTATGGCGAAGTAACAACATGAGCAAAAGAAAAGCCTTGAAAAGGCGATTTTGCGAATGGTGTTCTGAATAGTTACAATAATTGTTAGTTACTGTCTGGTCCCGACCGGTAACAATTATTACACAAAACCTTAATCGGTATTTTTCTTAATTTGATATATCATTTGCTTAATTGTTTTAATGTTAATTATCAGAAGTGTCGCCATCATCTCAGCTAAAATGTAACTGTAATTGTATACAATCGAATAAATATTTCGCAAAGACGCAGGAAACCATTCCGGCATATAATCCATCCAATAAATATATCCGCCGATTGTATGGAATAAACCTCTGACAAGACACGAAATCACGTAGCCTTTTACCAAACCGTTTTTCTTATCCGCAAAAATACCGCTAATTCCCAGTGCTGTAAAAGCGAAAAAATAATCGCAGCAAACCTGTCCCGGTGATAAGAAATAGCTTGCCCCTGTTTGGGCAAACTGAATTATACTAAAAGCAAAAGCTGCACAAAACCCAATCCTTACGCCATACAAATATCCAATTAAACAAACAAAAAACATACTGAAAATAGTTATCTCGCCACCCATAGGCATAGGTATTCTAACCAAAGAAGTAACATATGCCAACGCAAGCAAAATTCCTGCTGAAGCAATACTTTTAACAGACATTCGTTTAATCTTCTGTTTTTTCATAAATAATCTCCCTTCAATTTGTAGGGAGATTTCAGCATAAATTAAAGAAAATCAATATTACAACACCATACGTATTAACTTTCTTTGCTTCCTTCCGCCGGCATTAACCGGTTCAAGTTATGAGGGTTAGAGTAAATGCCCGTTACTTGTCAAGAACTGAACAGTAACAAATACTCAATCTCAGCTTCTGCTCCCCTAGCATTCTTCAATTCAACAAATACATTTATATCAATCAGCTACTCACACATCCCAAAGTAAAGAATAAATCCATATTCAAATTATGTCAATTATCGAACAAGATAACTTCCTTATCCACAAATCCAAAAAGGCATTCGTCACCTTTTTCCGGTATGCTTCTGCCTGCAGTTATTTCCACAACCTCAGATGAAAGTTTCGGAAACTTCTCTGCCTCTACCATAAGTTCAATATAAACATTTTCGGCAAAATCAGATTTTATCACATGATATCCTTCAGTGCTAAATAAATATGAAAGCTTACCATATTCCGTGTAATTCACTTCAAGAAGTGTTTTTATGCCGTTTCTTTTTTCGACAATTGCACTTGCTTTAAGTCCTTCCTTCACTGCTGCCTGATAGGCTCTGACCAATCCACCCGTTCCAAGAAGTACTCCGCCAAAATATCGTGTCACAACTACAACAACATTCCTGATTTTCTCCGAAAGCAACACCTCTAACATAGGACGCCCCGCCGTTCCTTGCGGTTCACCGTCATCGGAACAGCGTGTAAGTTGTCCTTTATCACCAATCACAAAAGCAGAACAATTATGACTTGCATCCCAATGTTTTTTCTTTATTTCACCAATAAATGCAACTGCCTCATCTTCTGACTCCGCTGCCGCGACATAACATATGAAGCGGGATTTCTTCTCTTCAATTTCAGAAACCCCGCCTTTATATACGCACTTAAATTCCATACATCACCACAAACAATTCTGTTACTGACCACTCCCTGACCGGTAACGCATTTTACTACTACCGGCGGTAACTTTCTACTTAATTCAAAGCATTCTCAGCAATATCTTTTTGCATATCAATGACGGCCGCTCTTGATGCATCCGCGTAATTTAATTCGCCAAATTTAGCATATTTCTCATTTGTATATGCAGCAATAATTCCTCTGGAAGAATTAACAATAGCACCAAGTCCGTCCTTATTGAAGAAATGCTTAAGGTCGGAGCCTTTTCCTCCTTGAGCGCCATAGCCGGGTACAAGAATAAATGATTTGGGCATAATCTCACGTAGTATCCTGCCCTGTTCGGGATATGTAGCACCAACTACCGCACCAACATAGCTATAGCCATCTCTACACAAGTCTTCGCCCCACTTTGCAACCTGCTCACCAACAACCTCATATAAAGGTCGCTCACCTTTATCGGTGAGCTTCTGATCCTGAAATTCACCACTACTTGGATTTGAAGTTTTAACAAGTACAAAGATTCCTTTCTTTTCTTCCTTGCAAATCTTAATAAATGGATTAACACCATCAGACCCAAGATACGGATTTACTGTTACGAAATCTTCATCAAAACCGTAATAGCTCTTGTTTCCGACCTGCACCTTACCCAAATGTCCGATTGCATATGCTTCCGAGGTTGAACCGATATCTCCTCGTTTAATATCTCCAATTACAACAAGTCCCTTTTCCTTGCAGTAATCTACTGTCTTCTTGAAAGTAACCAAACCCGGAATTCCAAACTGTTCATACATTGCAATTTGAGGTTTTACCGCCGGAATCAATTCATATATTGCATCAATAATGCCCTTATTATACTGCCAGATTGCTTCAGCAGCTCCCTCAAGGGTTTCACCAAATTCTGCAAATGCTTTTTCTTGAATAGATTTTGGAACATACTTCATCATAGGATCAAGTCCTACAACAATAGGTGCATTAGTCTTTTTAATGTTAGATATTAATTTATTAATCATACAAGCCTCCATAAAAGTCTTCGGTAATATTCAAAACCATAACAAACATTATAGCATACCCCAATTGAATATTATTAACAAAAAAACAAAATTTTCGTTACAAAAGCAAACACCCATGCAATAAAGCACTGCCACAAAACAACGCATATTGAAAAACGCAGTCCCATCTCGCGTCTTATTGCCGCAATTGAAGCGATACATGGAGTATACAGTAAACTAAACACAAGCAAAGCTGCCGCAGATGATTTTGTCAACACATCTGTTATATTACCGGCAAACAGTACTTTCATCGTTGACACAACATTTTCCTTCGCAAGAAATCCGCTGATTAAAGATGTACATATTCTCCAATCCCCCAATCCAAGCGGTTTCATAATCGGCACAAAACATCCCGAAATCATCGCCAGTAAACTGTCTTCGCTATTGTTAACCAAATTCAGCGTAGTATCAAAGCTTTGCAGAAACCAAATCACTATAGTTGCAAGTAATATAACAGTAAAGGCACGTTCTATAAAATCAGCCGTTTTTTCCTTAATCAACTGCACAACATTTTCAACACTTGGCATTCTGTAATTCGGAAGTTCCATTACAAAAGGTACCGCATCACCTCTAAACAGTGTTTTTCGGTAAAAAATGGCAACCAGTATTCCAATGGCGATTCCCAAAACATAAACAAATGACATTACCAAGCCTGCCTGCTCTCTAAAAAACGTATTCACCAAAAAAGCATATATCGGCAGCTTGGCACTACAGCTCATAAAAGGTGTAAGTAAAATCGTCATTCGTCTGTCGCGCTCACTTGGAAGAATCCTAGTGCTCATTACAGCAGGAACGGTACAGCCAAACCCTATTAACATCGGTACAATGCTTCGACCCGACAAACCAATTTTACGAAGCAACCGATCCATTACAAAAGCAACCCTTGCAACATATCCGCTATCTTCAAGCAGCGAGAGGAAGAAAAACAAAGTCACTACAATCGGAAGAAAGCTCACGACAGAACCTACCCCCGCAAAAATACCGTCAATAATCAAGCTATGTACAGTTTCATTTACATTCCCCATATACAAAGCTCCATCTACCACCTCTGTCAATTTAGCAATAAGCAATTCTAATATTCTCTGCAGGAAAGCACCAACAACATTAAACGTCAGATAGAAAACTGCAACCATAATTAAAATAAAGGCCGGAATTGCGGTAAAACGTCCCGTCAATATTTCATCTATCTTTCTGCTACGGATATGTTCCTTGCTTTCCAAAGGTTTAATTACAGTTTCATTACATACCTTCTTTATAAAATCAAAACGCATATCCGCCATCGCAGCACATCTGTCGAGTCCACGTTCTTTTTCCATCTGTGTAATAATATGTTCCAACGTTTCCTTTTCATTGTCATCCAGTTTCAATCTGTCAAGAAAAGTTTTGTCATCTTCAATTATTTTACTCGAAACAAATCTAATCGGTATATCTTCCCGCCTTGCATGATCTACTACCAAATGGGCAACCGCATGTATACAACGATGCATTGTTCCGTCATGATCTCTTTCATCACAGAAGTCCTGCCTTAAAGGACGCTCCTGATATTTTGCAATATGAATTGCATGTTTGACAAGTTCATCAACGCCTTCATTTTTAGCAGCAGAAATTGGGATAACAGGTACGCCAAGCATAGCCTCCATTCCATTCACGTCAACAGAACCACCGTTATTTCGTACTTCATCCATCATATTGAGCGCAACAACCATCGGAATATTCATTTCAAGAAGCTGCATGGTTAAATACAAATTTCTCTCAATATTTGTCGCATCGACAATATTGATTATTGCTTTAGGCTTCTCATCTAGTACAAAATTTCGTGAAACAATTTCTTCACCCGAATATGGTGACATGGAATAAATTCCCGGCAGATCAGTTACACAAGTATTCTTAAAGCCCCTTATCTGTCCGTCTTTTCGATCTACCGTAACCCCCGGAAAATTTCCTACATGCTGATTTGAACCCGTAAGCTGATTAAACAACGTAGTTTTACCGCAATTTTGATTTCCGACAAGCGCAAAGGTTAAGATTGTACCGTCAGGAAGCGGTGTAGCACTACCCTTCTTATGATATTTACCTTCTTCGCCAAGACCCGGATGTTCACGCTTCTTAGAAAGAAAAGAACGTTTTCTTTCATTAGGCTCAATTTCAATTTCTTCCACATCAATCTTCATCGCATCATCAAGCCGCAATGTCAATTCATAGCCGGAGATTTCAATTTCAATAGGATCGCCCATCGGTGCCAGTTTAACAACAGTCACTACTGCCCCGGGAATCAAACCCATATCCAGAAGATGCTGTCTAAGCGCACCTTCACCATTTACGCATATTATTTTTCCACTTTTACCGATTTCCAAATCTTTTATTGTCATTTCTATCGTTACACCTATTAAAACTTTAACTTCTATATTTAGCACAGCTGCATTATACCATTAAATCTCATTACGTGTAAGCACCACATTAACACTACGCAAAAACTAAAGTCGAATTCGTTTCAGCATATTTCTTAATATTTGAAGCATTTGCATACTTCTTAAAGTCATCACCATTAACTTCAATTAACGTTGGAGCCTGCATAACACCATACTTCATTGCCAATTCTGCATTTTCCTCAGCATCAATCAAGACATATTTCATATTCTTTAAGTATTCCTTGGCAAGCCTGCAATTAGGACATGTCTTTGTCACAAATAAATATCTGACACCGTTAACCGGAGCTACATCTACCTCTTTGATACCTTCAAGCTTCGAAAATGTCACAACTGCAGATGTAGAACGTTTTAAAGAGGAATTCTCAATATCGTAAACAACACGGTTCTTATATTCCTGTGCTTTACCATCATTCCAGTTCTGAACCGGTCTGTAATATCCGGTAATACGACTGTATACTTCGGTAATTGCGCCGCAATGCGGACATGTTATCTGCTCGCCTTTTATATATCCATGGTCTTTACATACTGAATACGTAGGAGACAACGTATAATACGGAAGCTTATAATTTTCTGCAATTTTTCTTACAAGAGAAGCCGCTGCTTTCCAATCAGGAAGTTTCTCACCAAGAAATGCATGGAAAACCGTACCCGAAGTATAAAGTGTCTGGAGTTCATCCTGAATATCAAGTGCATCAAAAATATCAGGCGTGTAATCAACCGGCAAATGTGAACTATTCGTATAATAAGGAGTATCACCCGTATTTCCTGCGGTCTTGATATTTGGCCATCTCTTCTTATCATGTTTTGCAAGACGATATGTCGTGCTCTCAGCAGGAGTTGCCTCAAGATTATACAAATCACCATACTGTTCCTGATAATCAGCAAGACGGGTACGCATATGATTAAGAACTTCCTTCGTAAATTCCTGCGTCCTCTTGTCCGTCATGTCAGCACGAAGCCAATTGGCATTAAGTCCAACCTCATTCATCCCGATAAGCCCGATTGTGGAAAAATGATTATCAAAATTTCCAAGATATCTCTTGGTATATGGATATAAACCTTCATCAAGAAGCTTACTGATTACACCTCGTTTAACCTTAAGACTTCTTGCAGAAATATCCATCATTTTATTAAGTCGTTTGTAAAAATCATCCTTATCAGAGGCAAGCTATGCAATTCGCGGCATATTGATTGTAACAACACCAACCGAGCCGGTACTCTCACCGGAGCCAAAAAATCCACCGGTTTTCTTACGAAGTTCACGTAAATCAAGACGCAAACGACAGCACATACTTCTCACATCGCTTGGCTCCATATCCGAATTAATATAATTAGAAAAATACGGTGTTCCGTATTTGGATGTCATTTCAAAAAGCAAACGATTGTTCTCCGTATCAGACCAATCAAAGTCACTCGTAATTGAATATGTAGGAATCGGATATTGGAATCCACGGCCGTTTGCATCACCTTCAATCATAGTCTCAATGAAAGCTTTGTTAATCATATCCATTTCGGCCTTACAATCCTTATATTTGAAATCCATTTCCTTGCCACCGACAATTGCAGGAAGCTCAGCCAAATCATTCGGAACCGTCCAATCCAAAGTAATATTTGAAAAAGGTGCCTGTGTTCCCCAACGGCTCGGTGTATTAACACCATAAACAAAAGCTTCTATACATTTCTTTACTTCCTTATATGTAAGATTGTCTACCTTTACAAAAGGAGCCAGATATGTATCAAATGACGAAAATGCCTGAGCACCTGCCCACTCATTTTGCATAATTCCAAGGAAATTCACCATTTGATTACAAAGTACAGATAAATGAGCAGCCGGAGCTGATGTAATCTTTCCGCGAATTCCACCCAAGCCTTCCTTAATAAGCTGTTTCAAAGACCAACCGGCGCAATACCCGGTAAGCATTGATAAATCATGAATATGAATATCGGCATTACGATGAGCATCTGCTATTTCATCATCATAGATTTCGGACAACCAGTAATTTGCAGTTACCGCACCGGAATTACTCAAAATCAAGCCACCGACAGAATATGTAACCGTAGAGTTCTCCTTAACACGCCAGTCTTCAACTTTAACGTAACTATTTACAACATCCTTGTAATCAAGAATTGTTGACTTCATATTTCTGATTTTTTCTCTTTGTTTACGATAAAGGATATACGCCTTAGCTACATCAGTGTAACCCGCCCGTTCCAAAACAGCTTCCACACTATCCTGAATAGTCTCAACATGGATTCGATCACCATCCATTTTATTTTGGAAATCAGCCGTTACACGTAAAGCAAGCAAATCAATCATATCATTATTGTATTGCTTATCACACGCAACAAACGCTTTCATAATTGCATCATTTATCTTGCGAAGATTAAAATCTGCAATCTGACCATCCCTCTTAACTACTTCAAACATTCCAAATTCCTCCCAACTTGCCGTTCTTTACATCCTATATTTTTACCCAAAAAACAATCTATTCCAATCTACTGCACTTACAACTTACACTCATAACTCTTCAAATCGCATCGAAAGTGTTACTGTTCAGTCCCTGACCGGTAACAAACCAAAATACATGCATGGTTACCTTCGGTAATGCATCTTGCTATCAAATCATGTTCTTACGGTGAAAAACAGCAAGTGTTCTTACCTACCGCTGAATAGTAACTTGAAATTTCATAAACAAGCAGAGAATCATTTATGTTTGCGAAACAGTAACATATTAATGATAAAAAATTCGCAATTTTGACCGAACTGCTTAACCGCAGCAAACAACTCATATCAGTCAAAACCACGACCATAGCAAGTATATCATCGGGCTCTCCAAAAGTCAACTTACAAACACTATATATAATGTTTTGTTTTTGATACATCTACAATATCTAGTGGATTTATGTTAACTGTTTTCGTCAGTTTTTTTACGAAGAAAAAGAGTTCTGCAAGCCCGTATTTTGTGGATTGCAAAACTCTTTTTTTCAGACTCATTCATATAGCGGTAGCCAAATCGAATACACGACACCTATCGCGAACTTAAGAAAACACACTCTCGCACGGCATTTTGATCTTCCGGGTAAGTCTTAAGATATTCCTGCATTGCTACAGCTGCTTTTTTATACTCATTCAAATACTCATAAGTAACAATCTCGTTGTACATTAATCTCTGCGCATATTCAGGATCCGCCAAAGTCAATCCGCTGTCAAAAGCAGAAAGCGCACCCTGATAATCTCCCAATTTAATTCGCATAAGACCAAGTTCATTATATATAGCAGCATCTCCCGGTTTCTGATCAAGATATGTGGTATAAAGTGACGTTGCGTAATTCAAATCTCCAAGCATCTCATAGCATCTTCCCAAATACAATACAAGACTTTCCGAATCGTTGTTTTCTCTTGCCCTTTCAAGATATGTCTTGGCCTCATCATAATTATCAAGATAATACGAAAGCATTCCATACTGATAATCCGTTTTCTTCTCATTAAGATTCATTGCTTTTTCAATATAACTTACGGCATCGGCATTATATCCCATCTCATTAAGTGCTTCATAGACTTCAAAATACACATCATAATCATTCTTTCTAAATTCCACGACCTTATCAAAATCAAGTAATGCCGTTTCCTTATCATTGTTTCGAAGTTCTGCCCTGGCTCTTAGCATATAAGCATCTTCCGCTTTGTCCTTGATTCCAATTATTGCACTATAAGTTTCTATAGCCTTATCTATATTCCCTGCCTTATATTCTGCCATTGCCAAATAGTAAGATATATCAATATCCACCTTCTTAACAAAACCGTTTCCTAACATTAATGCCTTTTCAAAAGACTTAATTGCTGATTCATAATCCAACATACCCATATGGGCAATTCCCTGACCTCTATAGCATAGAACAAGATTCTCATCTTTATCAATTCCTTTCGCAAAACACGTAAGCGCTTCGGAATAATTCCCTGCTTCTATTGCATCCATACCCAAATTCATATTCGGATTTGATTTAACAAGATTGCAGCCGTTAAGAAAAACCCCGCCAACAATCAAAAACAAAATGCATATTCGGTTTACCAAAGATAAATTCATTTTAAACATTACTATTTCCTTTAAAATCCCAAAATCATACGTCCTCATGTATTATACAAAACCTGTTTTATTTAGTCAAAGATTATGTTACATTAAGTAGTGGTATCTTAAATTACCCTCAGCAATGTATTTTTCTATCAGATTGCATTTTACGTAACTATTCAGAACACCATTCGCAAAATCGCCTTT
>JAZLIP010000089.1:0-2760 GCA_045617445.1 Lachnospiraceae bacterium
TGTCTTATCAACAAATTCTTCTACTTCTTCGGGGCGTGTATATGCCTCATTACCTGCTTCTACACATACTTCATCCTCGATACCTGCAAGAGTACCAAGTGCAGCTTCGACAACAACACCCTTGTCGTGAGCATACTCAACAACCTGCTTGGTAAGAGCAATATTGTCTTCAAATGACTTAGATGAAGCATCAATCATAACTGATGTGAAACCACCATCAATACATGATTTACATAATTCAAAAGAATCACCATGATCCAAATGAAGAGCAATAGGAATCTGAGGATTCTCAGCAACAGCAGCTTCTACTAATTTTACAAGGTATGTATGATTAGCATAAGCTCTTGCACCCTTTGATACCTGAAGAATAACAGGACTGTTAAGTTCACCTGCTGCCTCGGTAATACCCTGAACGATTTCCATGTTGTTTACGTTGAATGCTCCAACAGCATATCCACCATCATATGCTTTTTTGAACATTTCAGTAGTTGTAACTAATGACATAATATTCACCCTTTCTTAAATAAATAATTGTTTAAGTACAAGAAATTATAGCACCAAACAAAATAAACCACAAGAACAAACTCCTTAAGAAATTCTAAACATCTTCTTCCAAAGCCTCTCTCATTCTGTCCCAGGAAAATTTATATTCATATTTCTCAATTCCTTCAACATATGATTTTCCCCTGTTTTCTTCGAAAAATTCATAAATTGCCTTCGCCAAAGCTTTCGCGTTCCTTGGCTCTACAACAGTTCCTGTGACATTGTTTTCAACAACTTCGGGCAAACCACCCACATTAGTAACTATTACGGGCTTTTTGAAACCATAAGCAATCTGCACAATCCCGCTCTGCGTAGCGGATTCGTAAGGAAGCGCAACAAGATTTGATGCCGAAAAATATTTTTCAACTTCTTTATCAGGAATATACCCATCCACAATTGCAATGCAGTCTTCTATGCCATAATTCTTAATTAATTCAAGATATTCCTCTTTGTTTTCGCCAAAATCACCCACAACCAACAATCGTGGCATCTTATCATTTACATAAAACTCGTTTTTTAATACAAAGAACGCCTTAAGCAAATGCTTTAAGCCCTTGTATTCTCTTACGAAACCAAAAAACAGCACAACCTTAACGTCACTGTCTATTCCAAGTTTCTTCCTTGCCTCATCAACAGTCAGATTATCAAAATTAAAAACACTGTAAGTTGGATGAACTCTGACTTTGATTTTTGCAGATGGCTTAATTGAAAGCAAATCTTCAACCTCACCCTTTGCATGAAGAATATATTCATCACCCGCTTTAAGTGCCATCCGCGTAAGCTTGCGATCCATAGGAAAACGTTCATGTGGAAATACGTTATGACAAACAAAAACAATCTTAATGTTATGCTTCTTAAGTATTCCCGTCAGTATCCTGTAACAGGGCGCAAAATACGGATGCCACCATTGAATGATCACTTTTTCAGGATTGAGTTTAACTATTTTTCGCGCCGTAGCAATTATATTAAAAGGATTTGCCGTATTTAACAAAAATTTCGTATTCTCAACTTTAAATGCATCATTCGAATAGTCCCTTTGTTCCTTTCGAAACAGGATTTTGGGATACTGCATTTTGTAAGATATCATTTCCACAGGATGCTTCGCAGCAATTGACTTATACATCAAACCGGTATAATGGGATATTCCCCCTTTATACGGAAAAACGGGTCCAATGAGGACCCACTTCTTTTCACTCATAAATATTCTCCACGTTAACAATCATATAACAGCAATGAAACATACGTCTATTTTTTTCCGTTCTTTGACTTCTTCTTGAAAGAATCCTCCGATTTTTCCGTTTCCGCACTTTTTTCCGCCTCAAGCAATCTTTCTCTTTCAAGTTTTTCCAATCTCTTCTCTCGTTTCTCCTCTTTATAATCCAGACGGCGAACTCTATACTGTATATCTTCAAGAAGCTTACGATTATTCGCAATCACATCAGCCTGCAATCCTACAATAAAAGTCATAAATCCAAGTAACATAAGTGTCGACGCAAAAATCAACGATTGAGTATGACCGTTTCCTAAACCGCTAAAGAAAAAGACCAAAAACCTGATACCAAGTGCAAATCCCAATGTAAAAGGAATAAGACCCATAATCGAGAAAAATGTCAACGGGCGATACATCATAAATGCTCTTATGATTGTAATCATCGAACGTTTTACATATCCAAACATAGAATGGAACAGTCTTGATTCCCGCAATTCATCGTTTGTACGAATAGGCACGGACGTAATCGCAAGGCTCGTCCTTCCTGCCTGTACTATTGTTTCAAGCGTATATGTATAATTATTCATGACATTAAGATGCATTGCCGCATCTCTGGAATATGCCCGAAATCCGCTTGGTGCGTCCGGAATATCCGTCTTTGAGGCAACACGTACCACATAACTTCCGAAATGCTGAAGTCGCTTCTTAAGCGGCGAAAAATGTTCAGTCGCATCAATCGGACGTTCACCGACAACAACATCTGCCTTACCTTCAAGAATCGGACGAACCAGTTTCTCTATGTCCGCACCGCAATACTGATTGTCAGCATCGGTATTAACTATAATATCTGCTCCGTTTCGAAGACAGGCATCAATACCTGCCATAAATCCTTTGGCAAGTCCCTTGTTTTTTGTGAAACTTACAACATAGTTTACACCCCAGTTTTTTGCAACTTCAACGGTGTTATCAACACTTCCGTCATTAATAATCAAATATTCAATTTCATC
>JAZLIP010000090.1:0-4989 GCA_045617445.1 Lachnospiraceae bacterium
TATCTATTATACTCGGTTTGATTGCCTTTTTATCCTCAGCTGCAGCTAAAATCAATTTCAACGTTTCATCCATCATTTATTAACCTCATTTTGGTAGAATTTATATGTTTCTAATGTTGTACTGTCAATATCGTTCTTTGATTCTTCCAAATACTTAATCGTATTATCTAGGATGCTCATCAAAGGAATATCTATATTTGAACTTCCGAAAGCAATTTTTCTTATTTCATCAAGGTTATTTTGCTTATATCGAGACGGTTCAATATAATCGGCAATAAAAATAACCTTATCAAGTACCGTCATATTCTTTTTCCCTGTAGTATGGCACCGAATTGCATCCAATATTTCCACATCATCCACTCCATATTTTACCTTGGCCAAATGTGCACCATATTTGGCATGTAGCAGAAATGCATTTTCTTTCTCAACAGGTGTCACCGGAATGTTATTCTTAGAGCAAAGCTTAAGAAGTTCATCATCTTCATACATCTTGGCACAATCATGCAATATTCCGGCAATCGCTGCCTTTTCTGAATCGGCACCGTATACCATTGCCAAATTGGATGCAGTAAAGCAAACACCAAGTGAATGAACATACCTGGATTTCTTTAACTCCTTCTCCATTTCCCGAATTAAAGAATACAACACTTTAGATCCATTATGTTTCATAACTCAAACCTCATTTATAAAGTTTATTGTTAATAATGTATTTTTCTACTTCCGCCGGTAAATAGTACTTAACGCTCCTACCTTCAGAAATTCTACTTCGAATTTCACGAGAAGCTATCTCAATATTCGAAGTATTCAAGAAAATAATATCGGCATTAAATTTGTCCTTTAACGCTGTGGCTTTTGAATACATTTCATCATTGGAATCCGCACCACGTCTTGCAACAACCAGCCTGCAATTTGCAAAAATCACCTCGGGCTTAGCCCATGTTTCAATAGAATATAATGTATCCTCACCGCACAAAAAATATATTTCATCATCCGGATGCAGAATTCTTATCTCTGACAAAGTTTCATTCGTATACGAATTTCCGCCTTTGTTAACTTCATGCATCGAAAGACAAAAATGTTCGTTATCTTTAATTGCAATATCTATGAGCTTCGCACGCAATTCCCCCGAAAGGATATCATCCTGAGGCTTCAAATATGAAATTCCTGTCGGCATAAAAACAACCTTATCAAGTCCTAATTGCTCATATGCATTTTCCGCAAGAATCAAATGCCCGACATGTATCGGATTAAAAGTACCACCGCATATACCTATCTTTCGCTTACACATACGCATTTCTCCATCACGATTCTTCTGTAATCTAATCCAACGGAAGCTTTATCTTAGGCTTATCCTTGTTTGGCTTATAAAGAATTATTTTCTTACCTATAACATGCACAATGGTCGAATGAGTACGTTCGGATACAACTTCCGCAATAGTTCTCGGATCATCCGCACAATTCTTCAAAACACCAATTTTAATCAATTCTCTTGCTTCTAATGCTTCGTCAACAGACACAATAACTTCGGGCGACACACTTGCCTTACCGATATGTAAAATAGGATCCATTGTAGACGCAAGTCCTTTAAGATATGCTCTTTGTTTACTATTCAACTCTTGTTCCTCACTTTCAAATGCTTCATTCATTTCCGGATAGACTTACTACTTATAATAATCAAACTCATGTCCATAAACACGTACAGTATCTCCATCTTGAATGCCAAGTTTCTCCAAATCATTAAGGATTCCGTTCTCTTTCATAAACTTCTGGAAGAAAGTAAATCCTTTCTCTGCTTCAAGATTTGTATAACCAAGCATTTTTTCTATACGCGGACCTTCAACCTTATATACTTTATCCTTAATATCATATTCGACTGTAAATGGCATATCCGAATCATCAGCACGTTCAATTACAAATTCCTGTTCAAATACAATTGGTTTATCGTCGATTGTATCCAATAGTTCGCGAACGTAATATAGCAATTCATTAAGACCCTTTCCGCTAACTGCCGAAATAGGAAAAACCTTATATCCCTTGGGTTCAAATTCCTCTTTCAATTTAGAAACAGGATCCTCATCTTCCAAATAGAGCGCATCAATTTTATTTGCGGCAATAACCTGCGGACGTGTTGCCAAAACTTCATCATAATTGGCAAGTTCCTTATTTATAGCGTAAATATCTTCAATCGGATCTCGGCCTTCCGTTGACGCAACATCAACAATATGAATCATGACCTTTGTACGTTCAATATGTCTTAAGAAATCAAGTCCGAGTCCAACACCTTCCGAAGCACCTACTATAAGTCCGGGAATATCCGCAATAACGAAACTTCTAATTCCCTCCACATCAACTACACCCAAATGCGGATTCAACGTAGTGAACGGATAATTTGCAATTTCGGGTCTTGCATTTGACACCCTTGAAAGCAACGTTGATTTTCCAACATTTGGAAATCCAAGCAACCCGACATCTGCTATAACCTTCAATTCCATTGCAATATTCAACTCAATAGCAGGTTGTCCCGGTTTCGCATATTTTGGTGCCTGCATTGTAGATGTTGCATAATGCTGATTTCCAAGGCCGCCTCGGCCACCTTTAATCAAAACAACTCTCTCATTATCACCGGACATATCAATAATCACTTTTCCGGTATCGGCATCTTTTAAAACAGTTCCTTTCGGAACCTTTAAAACAATATCTTCACCATTTTTTCCACGGCAATTTCTTTTACCGCCATTCTCACCATCCTGAGCACAATATTTTCTTACATGGCGAAAATCAGACAGTGTATTAAGTCCCAAATCGATCTCAACAATCACATCTCCGCCGTTTCCGCCATCCCCTCCGTCAGGTCCGCCGTTTGGCACATATTTTTCACGTCTGAAGGAAACATGCCCGTCTCCACCTTTTCCACTTCTAACATATATTTTGGCTCTGTCAGCAAACATAATTTCCCTCCTTGCAAACCTCCGATATTCAAGATTCATTCCGTCAAAAGCAACTATAATACTTTAATCTCTGAGTGAATAGCGCACCAATTTCAAAGATAATTAAAGGCTCTAAACAATAGTTTAGAGCCTAAAAATTACTGTTCCACAGGATAAACAGAAGCCTGTTTCTTATCTCTTCCTTTTCTTTCAAAACGAAGTATACCATCAACCGTTGCAAATAATGTATCATCACCGCCACGTCCTACGTTAACTCCCGGAAGGATTTTGGTTCCACGCTGTCTGTATAAAATGTTTCCAGCTTTTACAAATTGTCCGTCAGCTCTCTTCGCACCAAGTCTCTTGGATTCGGAATCTCTACCATTCTTAGTAGAACCAACTCCCTTCTTGTGAGCGAAATATTGAAGGTTCAATTCAAACATAAGTTACACCTCCTCGATTATTAGTCTTAAATATTTCTTACCATATCTTTTCTCAGTTTCTGCAAGTCCCAAACAAAGAGAATCCATCAAAAGAACACCTTTCTCATCCGGTGTATCAACAAAAGTCCAACTAATCTTACCACAGTCAGACGAAACCAACTTGTTGTCTGTAAATGCCTCAAGCGAATTGCCCGTATTAATTACAAGCATCGAAACCGCAGCACAAACAATATCTTTACCCGAATCATTAAATTCAGCATGTCCTTCACACGAAAACGAGTAGTATTTACCTCTTTGTTTAACAACTTTAGCTATGATCATAATAAATCCTACATACAATTACTAAGCATTGATCTTGTCAATTTTAACCTGTGTGTATGCTTGTCTATGACCGTTTTTCTTATGATAACCGCTCTTTCTCTTGTAACGGTAAACGATAACTTTCTTGCCACGTCCATTATCCATTACAGTAGCTGATACAGTAGCTTTAGCAACATCTGCACCAACCTTAAGCTCATTATCACTAACGGCAAGAACCTGATCAAAGGTAACTGTTTCTCCGGCTTCAAGACCAAGCTTTTCAACCTTGATTACATCGCCTTCAGAAACCTTATACTGTTTCCCTCCTGTTGCAATAATTGCGTACATAAGGCACCTCCTATTAAAATTACTCGCTAGCTTCGGTGGTGAATAAATTCACACTTGCAACCCCACTAAGCGGCATACTCAGATAGTATAACAACATGTTAAAGTATTGTCAACCAAAAATTATACTAATTCTGTTACTGCTCAGCCCTGACCGGCAACATTTTATCTTAACAATTTCCGGTTGTTTCATACTACTTTACTGCAAACCGTTATCAATGCCCGATGCATCGCATTTACTTGAATGAAAACGTTTAATGAATTCCGCATCGCAATTATTTTGATGATGCATTTTAAGTTGAAACATCTCGCTCACAATTTCTCTGCTTCGCGATTCATCTCTAAGCTGCTTTGCCAGCCAATCATTATTTCTATCTTCCATCATAAGATAGTCAGTATTCTTTGTTGTATAACTGCCCTTTAAATTACCGGTTGTTTTTAAATGCGAATCCTTTGCATTAAAAACCGCTTTTGGCAAATTGTTTGTCTTTAATCCGTTGTTTGTTTTTGCCATTCGGCTTGTACTTGACATTCTCTCCCTCTGTTCAAGTTTCTTCACGGAACGTAGGAACAGTAACGGAACAATTATAATACAAAACGGAATAATCGTTAATATAACATCTATCAACTTACCCACCTACCTGATTCTTATAACGAATTATTTGTGTTATCCGTAGTTACATTTTTTACATTCGGTTTTTCCAAAACATCATCAAAGAATGACTTGTGCGGTACTTTGACATCTGATTTCTCTTTGACAACCCTTTTGCCATCAGGCATCTTTGTTCCGACAGCCTCTGCAATTGCAGTAAAGGTTCCGGTCAAATCAGCAATATCAGACGGAACAACAATCTTCGTTGCCTGACCATCAGCCATTTTCTCTGCTGTCTCAAATGACTTAAGTTTAAGATATGCAGCTGAAGGTCTTGCCTCATTGATAAATCGAATACCCTCTGCTCTTGCTTTCTGAACAG
>JAZLIP010000091.1:0-4417 GCA_045617445.1 Lachnospiraceae bacterium
TCAAAATATTTTGCTTGCAAAGAATATTATGAGCAGTTTTATATGGCGAAGTAACAACATGAGCAAAAGAAAAGCCTTGAAAAGGCGATTTTGCGAATGGTGTTCTGAATAGTTACTATAAATGTAATTTTACAAGTATGATACTTAGATAGGAGAAAAGATATGGCAAATATTGCAGTGCTTGGATACGGAACAGTTGGATCGGGTGTTGTTGAAGTAATCAATACAAATAACGATATTGTAACAAAAAATGCAGGAGAAAAAGTGAATGTAAAATATGTTCTTGATTTACGTGATTTTCCCGGAGATCCTGTTGAGAAGATTTTGACACATGATTTTGAGGATATTCTTAATGATGATGAGGTTTCCGTTGTTGTTGAAGTTATGGGTGGTGTTGAACCGGCATATACTTTTGTTAAGAAATGTCTTCTTGCCGGAAAATCTGTTTGTACATCAAATAAAGCGCTTGTTGCTGCGCATGGTCCGGAACTTATTTCTGTTGCTGCTAAGCAGAATGTCAATTTCCTTTTTGAAGCTTCGGTCGGAGGTGGTATTCCTATTATTCGTCCGTTGTCATCCTGCCTTACTGCAGACAAAATTCTTGAAATAGGCGGAATCCTTAACGGAACAACTAATTTCATGTTAAGCAAAATGGCTGATGAAGGTTGGGAGTTTGATGAGGCGCTTAAAACGGCGCAGGATTTAGGATATGCCGAGAGAAATCCTGAAGCTGATATTGAAGGCTATGATGCATGCCGTAAGATTGCGATTCTTACATCTCTTGTGACGGGTAAGAATGTTCCGTTTGAAAAAATTTACACAGAGGGAATTACGAAGATTACCGCGCGTGATATTAAATACGCCAAAGCACTTAAACGTGCTATTAAGCTGGTTGCATCAACTCGTTTGATAGATGGAAAATATTATCCGCTTGTTGCGCCGAGAATGCTCGATGCAAATCACCCTTTGTTTGCTGTGAATGGTGTATTTAATGCTGTTTTTGTTAAAGGAAATGTACTTGGTGATGTTATGTTTTATGGATCCGGTGCCGGAAAGCTTCCTACTGCCAGCGCTGTTGTTTCGGATATTGTTGAAGCTGTGAAAACAAAATCAAATATTCCTTGTGAGTGGGATGATAAGGAATTGGATTTTGAAGATAAAGCAGGTCTTGTAGGAAAGTTTTTTGTACGTGTAAACAAAGATGAAAAGACAGAGAATGAAATTGCTGCGGCTTTTGGAGATGTAGAAAAGGTAGCAATTGATGGAATTGATAATGAAATCGCATTTGTAACCGATGAAATGTGCGAAGACGATTTCGAAAGTAAGTTTGCAACACTTAGCGGTGCAATTACCCGAATTCGTATGTAATGATGCAGGTTTCGAAAAACATTTTTTGCTTGGATATAATTAGTTGAAGCAGGTGAGGCTGTTATGAAATATGTAATTGTTTTAGGCGATGGAATGGCGGATTTGCCGATTGATGCTCTTGCGAACAAGACACCTCTTGAATATGCAAGTACTCCGACTATGGATAAACTTGCCAAGAAGTCTGAAATAGGGCTTGTAAGTACTATACCGGAAGGAATGCAGCCGGGTTCCGATACTGCAAATCTGGCAGTACTTGGATATAATCCTAAGATTTATTATACCGGAAGATCGCCGCTTGAAGCTTTGAGCATAGGCGTACCTATGAAGGATACGGATATTGCATTAAGGTGTAATATTGTTACGATATCCGATGAACAGGATGAGTTTGAAAACAAAATAATTATTGATCACAGTTCTTCCGAAATTTCCACAGAGGATGCGGCTGTTTTGCTTGATGCGGTAAGAAAAGAACTTGAGAATGATATATATAAATTCTATGTGGGAACGAGCTACAGACATTGTCTTATTTGGGATAAGGGTGAGGCAGTTGAACTTACACCACCTCACGATGTGCTTACGCAGACTATCGGACAGTATTTGCCAAGTGATGAAAAACTTAAGAGTATGATGATTAGAAGCTACGAAATTCTGAAGAATCATCCTATAAATGTAGAAAGGAAGAAAAAGGGACTTAATCCTGCAAATTGCTGCTGGTTTTGGGGTGCAGGAACTAAACCAAAGGTTTCTGATTTCTATGCGAAAACCGGAAAAAAAGGAGTGATGATTTCTGCAGTTGATCTTCTAAAAGGGATTGCGGTAGGCGCAGGAATGGATGTCATTAAGGTTGATGGTGCAAATGGTGGATTAAATACCAATTATGAAGGAAAAGCGGATGCTGCCATTAACGCATTGGTTAATGAAGGGTATGATTTTGCATACATTCATGTGGAAGCGCCTGACGAAATGGGACATCAGGGAAGCGTTGAGAGAAAGGTAAAATCGATTGAATACCTTGATGAAAGAATAATTAAGAGGGTGAGCGAAGCACTTGACAAGAGCGGTGTTGATTACAGAATGTTAATTATGCCGGATCATCCGACTCCGATAGCGGTGAGGACGCATACCAAAGAACCGATTCCTTTTATGATTTATGACAGTAGAGTTGATCTTGATAAATCGTGGAAGTATACCGAAGCCGATGCAAAAGCATCAGGGTTTATGATTGATAAAGGGTATACCCTTATCGACAGACTCTTTGAAAAATAGTTTTGTAAGTTTTGCCGCAAAGCGGTGATAAGATAGAAGATGTATTCCCGGTGATTAATGCTAAAGATTTCGGGTGCATGGAAAAATTTAGGAGGAAATTATGTTAATAGTAAAGAAGTTTGGTGGTACGTCCGTTGCGAACAAAGAACGTATCATGAATGTGGCTAAACGCTGTATCAAAGAGTACCAGGCAGGAAATGGTGTTGTTGTAGTATTATCTGCAATGGGTAAGCAGACAGATGTTCTTATTGATATGGCAAAGGATATTAATCCTTCACCTTCAAAAAGAGAAATGGATATGCTTCTTACAACGGGTGAGCAGACATCGGTTGCACTTATGGCAATGGCGATGAATTTTCTTGGTGTTCCGGCAATTTCACTTAATGCGTTTCAGGTTGCAATGCATACTACAAGTGCTTACAACAATGCACGACTTAAGAGAATTGATACAGAAAGAATCAGGAATGAACTTGATCAAAGAAAAATTGTTATAGTTACCGGTTTCCAAGGTGTTAACAAGTATGATGATTATACAACGCTTGGTCGTGGTGGTTCCGATACAACGGCAGTTGCTCTGGCAGCAGCTCTTCACGCAGATGCCTGTGAGATTTATACTGATGTTGACGGCGTTTACACAGCCGATCCAAGAATTGTTAAGAATGCCCGTAAACTTAAAGAAATCACATATGATGAAATGCTCGATCTTGCTACACTTGGTGCAGGTGTACTTCACAACAGATCGGTTGAAATGGCTAAGAAATATAATGTTCAGTTGGTAGTTCGTTCTTCTTTGTCAGATGCAGAAGGAACTATAGTTAAGGAGGATGTAAAAGTGGAAAGAATGTTGGTAAGCGGTGTTGCAGCCGATAAGAATGTTACAAGAATATCATTGGTAGGTCTTAAGAATAAGCCGGGTACTGCTTTCAAAGTATTTGATTTGCTTGCAAAGGCCAATATTAATGTAGATATGATTCTTCAGTCTATCGGTAGATCTGAAACAAAAGATATTTCGTTTACAGTTCCGCGAAATATGTTTGAGGATGCATATAAGGTACTTAGTGATAATAAGGAAAGTCTTGGTGCAGAAGACATTTCCTATAATAATAACGTTGCAAAGGTTTCAATCGTTGGAGCAGGTATGATGTCAAATCCGGGTGTTGCAGCAAAGATGTTCGAGTGCCTCTACAATTCAAACATTAATATCAATATGATTTCGACTTCCGAAATTCGAGTAACGGTTCTTATTGATGAGAAGGATGTTGAAAATGCAACAAATGCTGTACACGATTCTTTTGGACTTGAGGATTAAAAAATATACTTGACAGAGTTGCTTAAACTGTGGTACTCTTTTCAAGGTCGTTTGACCATGCCGAAGACAGCAGGTGCCGCAAGGCGTAAGTTTGTCGCCTGCCGAGGAGAATCAGAGAGTTTAGAAATTATCCTCTTTCCGTTTCTTCGGGAAGAGGTTTTTTGTACATACAACCTCTATTCGGCATTTCGAATAAAATAAGGAGGTAAGAAAATGGCTAAGGTAGAACTTAAGAAACCAATCGTAGAAGAGATTTCTGAAAACATCAAAGATGCACAGTCAGTTGTACTTGTTGATTATCGTGGTCTTACCGTTGAGCAGGACACACAGCTTCGTAAGCAGTTAAGAGAAGCAGGAATCACTTACAAGGTTTACAAGAACACCTTGATGAATTTTGCATTTAAGGGAACGGAATTTGAGCCACTTGGTGCTCACCTTGAAGGACCAAGCGCTGTTGCTATTTCTAAAGAAGAT
>JAZLIP010000092.1:0-3716 GCA_045617445.1 Lachnospiraceae bacterium
CTTCCTGTTAGCGAAGCGCGACGGGATCCCGTTTGAAAAGATCGTACGCAAGATGACCGGTGCCACAGCGGATCGTTTCGGCATTGATGAACGCGGCTATCTGCGCGCGGGCTACAGGGCGGATGTCACGGTGATCGACTCCGCGAAGCTGAGCGTGGATGAGAGTAGGCCCGATACCACGCCGGGCGGCATCGAATATGTGTATGTCAACGGCACGCCAGTCATTCGTAAGGGCGAATACCTCGGCGGCAAAAACGGCGAGGTGATACTGAAAAAACGCGACTGACAGCGCGGGAGATCAAAATGAGCAACCGTTTGTCACGAGTGCATAAGGAAGTTTTTATAAGAGATTTGGAGTAGTCCGAAAGTGGCTACTCCTTTTCTATAAATTGCTTTGCAATAGTATCCCGAAAAGTACAAAGCAAATGACTTGCTCAGCAAAGAAAATGTGCGCATCCTGTTGCGCCCTGTTCTCCATGTTCCATGGTGATGGTTCTGACGTAAAAAATGGCAATTTTAAGAAAATATATTGACATATTTTTCCTTCTGGGATAAAATGAGCACACGTTTAAACAAACATATCGGACGGAATCCGTCATAATTCCAATTAAAAAATGAATAATATGGCTAATGCGAAGAAAGACCGAGGTGATTTTATGCTTTTTGAAGGTCAAATTCTGCGCGACAGGTTTCGTGTCATTCGACAGATTGGTAAGGGTGGTACTTCAAGGGTATATCTTGCCGAAGATATTTCTATTGGTAAGAAATGGGCTGTCAAGTTTATTGATACATCAGATGATGATACAGGCTGGTTAGCACAGAATGAGATTAACATGATGATTCGCCTGGATTATGAAATGTTTCCAAGAATTGTGGATGCATGGCAGGAAAGGGAAGGATACATCATTGTAAGTGATTTTGTGGATGGCGTTACGCTTAATCGTTATTTGGCCGAACAAGCGGTTTCTAAGAATAAATTGCTTGATTGGTGGATTGAAATTGCAAAAGCACTTGATTATCTTCATACATTAAATCCGGCAATTCTTTATTTGGATTTGAAACTTGAAAATGTAATGATAAAGAAAGATGGCAGTTTGAAAATGATAGATTTTGGAATTGCCGGACGTATTGCCGAAAAGGGTTCGTTGTATGGAACGATAGGATATGCTGCACCGGAGCAGTATTACAATCGAGGAGAATTGCTTGATGAACGTACCGATGTTTTTGCTTTTGGTATGCTTATGTATGCTATGTATACGGGGAAAAGACCTGTAAAGAATTTGAAGGATCAGACAATTCTTTTGGAATCCAACAAGAAAATTAATAAGAATGTTAAAAATATCATTCGTAAATGCATAATGAGGAATAAAGAGGATCGTTTTGAAAGTATGGATGAAATAATTTCCGAGCTGTATGAATTGAAGAATAAGCGATCCGGAATTAGGCAGATTAAAGTTATTGCAGCTTCTTTGATAGCAGGTGTTTTCCTTATGGGATTTACGGCAGTGAAAAGTGTTGTGGCCGAGCCGACAGATAATCCATCGGTTAAACTTGCCGAGGAATTGAGTGGGCACATATCAGAGGGTGAATATACAGAAGAGGGAATAAAGATTATCGAGAGCTATATTGATGCAGGATGCCTTGATGAGGATTCGAAGTATAGCTGCATTTATCAAGTTGCAAAGTTTTACTTTGAAAATAAGAAAAATTATAGGGAAGCAATGAGATATTTTAAACAGTTGGATGAAGTAAAATATCCGGATGTGGTTTATTACAAAGAATTGTGTAATATCCAGCTTAATTTTGAGACCGACAGTAATGATTATATTAAATGTCTTGATGATTTTGTCAGTTACAATAAAGGAATTGGTTATTCGGAAACAAGATTTGAAAATGACTTGATGATAGCTGCGTTATATGAAGGTATTTGCAGTCTTAATAAGGAAAGCCAGGATAAAACAATTGAACTGCTTCAGACGGGGATTAACGAACTGCGATTTGCAATCAATAATAACCTGTTTGTGGATCCTGACGGTAAATATGAAGGTGAATATTGTCGGCGTTTATGTATTTTACTTTCTGATAATAATCAGATGGAAGATTCAATTAGATATGGGGAAAAAGCAATTGAAATTCTGTCCGATAATGCTATCAGAAATGATATTGAACAACGTATTTTGAAAATGAAAGATAATTATTGATAACAGGAGAAAAGAAGAATGAAGTCTATAATCAAAAAGGGGATTATAGCAATTGGAATATTAATAATCGGGGTAACAAATTTTGAAAGTCATATCGTAAAAGGGGAAGAGGTGACTGAAAAAACAATTGAAGTTGAGGATTTGTGTTGTGATGTGAATCTGGCACAGATAAATGGTATAAGTATTGTGCCAGCGACTGATGCGTTGATTTATTCAAATATGGCGGTTCAGTTTGCGTGCAATAGTAGTGTTGATAAGAATGTGTTTTCTTTTATTCCTAAAGATAATCCTGAAACATCTGAAAAGGATTGTTATATAGAGCATGTTGTAAAACCGGTGTTTCGTATCAGTAATGATAATGGAAACAATTTTTCGGAGTGGAAGGAAATAGGCGGTAATGTTTTTTGCCTTGATCCGGCAAACTATAGTGATGGGCTTTATATTGTACAGATGGGGAAGAAAGAATACCTGAAACTTACAAATACCGCTCAGGAACTTATTGCACATAAATATGCCAAGAAATACACTGTGTCTGAAAATAATATTTCGGGTAATCCGGGAGACGAGGGTGATGTGAGAATTGTTAGCAGCAATAATGCAACAATCAAAGCTGTAAAGGCAGCCAAAAAGATAGTTGATGCGGAGGCTGAATATCTTATCAAATCAAGAGAATATAAATTGCTGCTTGATACTGCTTTGCCGGATGCTCAGTTGATAACGGACTATAAATTTGATAGCTGGAAAAAGGAAAACATTAAATGCTCTCTTGAAGTTAATGACATCGGTTCACGAATTGCTTATGTGAGGATTAGTGCGGATGATAAAGAAATATTGAATAAAACATATAATGAAAATGAAATCTACAGCGGAAATGTAGAAGAATTTGTTCTTGCGGATGAATCAACAGGTGAGGGAACCAAACTTAATATAGAAGTTGCCGATCGTGCCGGAAATGTCAGCAGAATAAACAAGGTATATTATATTGACAAAACACCACCCAGTATAGATATTGACGGGGTTGAAAACGGCGGAATATATAGTGATAAAGTATGCGCGAGTATTGTAGGTGAAGATCGGTATGAAGATTATGTTTTGGTTGCATATACGGTTAAGAGAATGATTGATGGTGTTGAAACAATAGTTGAGGAAGGCATAAAAACTCTTGCCGAGTGTAAGGAAGGTAATTTATTGTCAACTATGGAAAACGGCTACTATGTGTTGGAATGTCACGCGAACGATTTGGCCGGGAACGGTTCGAAGGTTATTCGTAAGAGTTTCAAAATTGATACCGATAAACCGGTAATCACCTTTTCAGGAATTGCAAGTAAGGCTATTGTTGGTGTCGATGTAAATCTTGCGGTTGAAGTATCGGACAATTTTAGCGAAGGATTGCAAGTAGAAATGTCAGGAGAAGTTGCAACCGACCAAGGTACAGAAAAAGTTCGATTGGCTGATTATGCGGTTGAAGGGCAGAATTCTGTTAATACTTACTATTTTACGGAAGATGGTGAATAC
>JAZLIP010000093.1:0-2280 GCA_045617445.1 Lachnospiraceae bacterium
TATTCAGAGCCATGCAAAACTGCTCAAAATATTTTGCTTGCAAAGAATATTATGAGCAGTTTTATATGGCGAAGTAACAACATGAGCAAAAGAAAAGCCTTGAAAAGGCGATTTTGCGAATGGTGTTCTGAATAGTTACCATTAAATAATGATTGGAGATAGCTATGGCTGACAATTCAAAAGAAATTCTTGAGAAAGACGGAGAAAAGGAAGTTGTTTCAAGAAATTTTATTCAAAATGAGATAGATAAAGATCTTGCGGAAGGACATTGTAAGGAGGTTCATACGAGATTCCCACCGGAACCTAACGGATACCTTCATATCGGACATGCTAAATCGATTCTTCTTAATTCGGGACTTGCGAAAGAATACGGCGGCAAGTTTAATTTGCGTTTTGATGATACAAATCCGACAAAGGAGAAAACGGAATTTGTAGATTCGATTAAACGTGATGTTGAATGGTTGGGTGCTGAATTTGAGGATCGACTTTTCTTTGCTTCCGATTACTTTGATGCAATGTATGAGGCAGCAGTTAAACTTATTAAGAAAGGCAAGGCTTTTGTTTGCGATTTAAGCGCCGAGGAAATTAAGGAGTATCGTGGTAGCTTTGAAACACCTGGTAAGGATAGCCCTTACAGAAACAGAACAATAGAAGAAAATCTTGAACTTTTTGAAAATATGAAAAATGGCATGTATGAGGACGGTGAGAAAGTTCTTCGTGCCAAGATTGATATGGCATCACCGAATATTAATATGCGTGATCCGGTTATTTACCGTGTTGCTCATATGACACATCACAATTCGGGTGATAAATGGTGCATTTATCCGATGTATGATTTCGCGCATCCTATAGAAGATGCCATTGAAGGGATCACACATTCAATTTGTACCCTTGAGTTTGAAGATCACAGACCGTTGTATGACTGGGTTGTTCGTGAATTGGAATATGAGTATCCGCCGCGTCAGATAGAATTTGCGAAATTGTATTTGACGAATGTTGTTACCGGCAAGAGATATATCAAGAAGCTTGTTGAGGACAATATTGTTGATGGTTGGGATGATCCAAGGCTTGTATCAATTGCTGCGCTTAGAAGGAGGGGCTTTACTCCTGAATCAATAAAGATGTTTGTTGATTTATGCGGCGTTTCCAAGAGTAATTCATCGGTTGATTACGCAATGCTTGAGTATTGCATACGTGAGGATTTAAAGTGCAAGAAATCCCGTATGATGGCTGTGCTTGATCCGATTAAACTTGTTATCGATAATTATCCTGAGGATAAGGTTGAATATTTTGATGTTGCCAACAATTTAGAGAATCCTGAGCTTGGTACAAGAAAGGTGTCATTTAGCCGTGAACTTTATATTGACAGGGAGGATTTCATGGTAGAACCACCTAAGAAATATTTCCGTTTGTTCCCTGATAATGAAGTAAGACTTATGAATGCTTATTTTGTTAAATGTGTAGGTTACGAGCAGGATGAGTCGGGCCAAGTCACATGTGTTCATTGCACCTACGATCCTGATACAAGGAATGGCGAATGCTCTACAAGAAAAGTAAAGGGTACAATTCATTGGGTTGATGTTAAAACTGCGGTAAAAGCAGAGTGCCGTTTGTATGAGAATTTGATAAATGAGGAACTTGGCGTATATAATGAGGATGGTTCGCTTAATTTAAATCCGAATTCAAGAACAATACTTAAGGATTGTTATATAGAGGATAACATTAAGGGTGCCAAGGCTTATGACAGTTTCCAGTTTGTGCGACAGGGCTATTTTTGCGTTGATGCGAAAGACAGCAAAGAGGATGCGTTTGTATTTAATCGTATTGTATCATTGAAGAGTTCGTTTAAATTACCGACATCAAATCAGTAAAGAATTAAGGCTTCCTTTAGGTAGTGTGTATGTTACTGCTTAGTGGTAGGCGGGAATGCTTACTGTTTTGGTCGTAAGAACAGCGAGTCTTGAATTTTGACGTATTTGGGAGAAATCTTATGGGCGGAATTTTGGCAGGGCTTGGTAAACTTGGCTTGGGCAAGCTTGAAAATGTTGAGTTGTATGAAGCTAAAAAGCAGAAAAATGAGAAGAAAATAGAGAGAGAACCTGAGGAAATTAGAGAAAAGACGGAACGTGATTTCCTTTTTGATAAGAGTTACGTCTGCCCGGTTTGCGGTGAACATTTCAAGACACCGACGATTAAGGCAGGGCGGGCACGAATTGTTTCTCTTGATGAAGATTTGAAACCAAATTATGAAATAATAGATCCGCTTAAATATGATGTTGT
>JAZLIP010000094.1:0-15178 GCA_045617445.1 Lachnospiraceae bacterium
TTGTTCTTTTTCTTCCGTCTACATAGTGTCTTTTATAATTTTGTGTTATTAATTCCAAGTGTGTTGCTATTCCACCATTGGTTGTATTCTCCATCCAATATCTTAATAGCCCTATTTTCTGTGCTGGTGTATCATAATTCCATATTGCTACACTTGTTAAACTTGATGTATTTGCATATACAACTTCATTATCGTTATTCTCATATACTAAACCATAGCAAGCACCTGTATTTATATAATCTTTTACACAATCATAGAAAAAACTACCATTGTCATTATATTTTGTAATATAAATATCCAATTTATCCATAAGTAACCTGCTTAAGCTTATTTCGTTTATAATATGTTATTTCCGATAGCATCAAGCGAAATTAATTTGTTGTGGAGATTAAACGTATAAATTTCCAATCGCTTGATATTTAATGAGTTTTCAACATATGGCATATCAAGCGATTTAAGAATCGCTTCAATTACCATTTCCGGTTTTATATTTAAGGCACTGCCTGTAGCAAGGACTAACGTTAATTCAGAGGCACTGCCATTAAATTCAATAATTCCCGGCTTAATATCTATAATACTTTCATTCTTTTTTGTTTGCTTTAGAATTTCAATGGTATCTTTCTGCATGATTTTACGCAGTTCATCAATCAGAGAAATTGAAACATTGTATTTCTCCTTGAAAGAAACTGTATATTTGGCTGCACAGATACTTGCCATGGCATTTTTTGCATTATCCGGAAGCTGCTTAAAAGATAGAATTTTAATGCCTTCAACAGTAAATTTGTTCATTTGTGCAATTGCATTTTCGGAGGTAACGGCATCACTAATTTCTATATCTACATATTCAGCATCACTCTCAATACCAATACCGAGCGGCATGGCAAAGGACATAATCTGATGTGGACTCATGCCGGTTGTATAAGAAATCGGAATTCCGGAACGTCTTAGAAGTTTTTGAAAATATCGCATAATGTCAAGATGTCCGATAAATTTCATAACGCCGTCTTTTTTGAATTTAATTCTAATTTTCATAGCAAACACCTCCGCCAAAGGAATTGGCACCGCAACCTTGGCACTGCATACGGCAATTAGGCGTAGTTTCACCGTTAAGCGCTTTGTTCCATTCCTTCTTTAAGTATTCTTTGGAAACACCTATATTTATGAAATCCCAAGGTAATATTTCATCCAAAGATCTTTCTCGTGTCGTGTAGAAATCAATTGAAATATTTGATTCTTCAAAAGCTTTCAGCCAACCAGCTTCGTTAAAGGTTTCGGTCCATGCATCAAAAATACAACCATTTTCATATGCTTTCAATATAACCGGAGATAAACGACGATCACCTCTTGCAAATACTCCTTCAAGAATACTTACATCGGCATCATGGTAATTATATTTAATGCTTTTGCTGTTTAACTGCTCGTGCATGCAGTCATTAACAAAGTGGGCTTTCTCAAGGAATTGTTCCTTTGTAAACATTGGTGCCCATTGAAATGGTGTGAAAGGCTTGGGTATAAAGAAAGAACTTGAGGAAACAATCTGAACCTTACCTTTGCGTTCGGACTTAGGGATAAGGTCGTAGTACAACTTGGCAATTTCATTGGAAAGTTCTGCTATTCCACGCATATCATCTTCTGTTTCCGTGGGAAGTCCCAACATGAAGTAGAGTTTAACACGGTTCCAGCCAAGTAAGAATGCCTTGGAGGCACCGTCAAGAATAATTTCTTCAGTCAAACCTTTATTTATTACGTCGCGCAATCTTTGAGTACCGGCTTCGGGTGCAAAGGTTACGGATGATTTCCTTATGTCCTGAATTTTACTCATAACGTCAAGTGAGAAAGCATCAATTCGTAACGAAGGCAATGAAATATTAAGCTTCTTTTCTGCTGCGTAATTTGTAAGAAAGTCAATAAGTTCTTCAAGCTTTGAGTAATCACTTGAGCTTAGGGAACTTAGTGATATTTCCTCATGTCCGGTATTTTCAAGCATAGTAACTGCCTGCTTTTTAAGTAATTCAACATCCTTTTCACGTACAGGTCGATAGAGCATTCCCGCTTGGCAGAAGCGACAGCCTCTGATACAACCACGTTGAATTTCAAGTACAACTCTGTCCTGTGTGACTTTTATAAAAGGAACAATAGGCTTCATAGGATAATATGTATTTGATAAATCCATTTGAATCTCTTTTGTTATTGTTGCCGGAACACTTGCATATTTTGGCTTAAAACTTGTAATCAGACCATTGGCATCATATTTGGTTTCATAAAGACCCGGAACATAGATTCCGCCAATATGTGATGCTTCAATAAGAAAATCGGATTTACTTTGACCGTTTTTCTTGCATTTTAAATACAAATCAAGCAAATCTTTGTAGACGGTCTCACCCTCACCTATATAAAACAAATCGAAGAAATCCGCTATTGGTTCGGGATTGTAAGAACAAGGTCCACCTCCGATTACAAGGGGATATTCTTCACCTCTGTCTTTGGCATAAATCGGAATATCAGATAAATCCAGTATTTGTATAATGTTTGTGTAGCACATTTCATATTGCAAGGTAATTCCCAGAAAATCAAAATCCTTTATCGGATCCTGTGATTCCAATGCAAACAGTGGGATATGTTTTTCCTTCATGATTTTGGCTAAATCAAGCCATGGGGAATAAACTCTTTCACACCATACGCTATCGAAAGAGTTGAACATATCGTAAAGAATTTGAATCCCAAGATGTGACATTCCTATTTCATATAAATCCGGAAAACACATAGCAAATCGGATTGCTATGTGTTCTTTGTCTTTTATAACGGAATTTACTTCGTTACCTATATATCGTGCGGGTTTTTCAATCGTAAGTAATATATCATCATCAAGTGCCAGTTTTCTCATATAAATCTCCATTCCACTAAATAAAGTTGCTATGGATATTTCTTTAGGGTTGCCGGTAAGATTTGGTAAATGGTTTACAATTCAGGTTTATATTTCACAATTTCATTAAAGAAGCATGAATAACTACCGGTGTGACAGGCATTTCCGATCTGAATTACCTTGGCAACAAGTGTATCCAAATCGCAGTCGGCATAAATATCGCGCACATATTGATAGTGACCGGATGTTTCGCCTTTAATCCATAATTCATTGCGGCTTCTGGAATAATAAGTCATTATTCCGGTTTCAAGCGTCTTATTGTAGGCCTCTTCATTCATGTAAGCAACCATAAGAACTTCGTTTGTATTATAATCCTGAACAACAACAGTCAAATGACCATCACTGTTCAATTTGAAATCTGTCCAATTATACGGACCTTTTATGCTGACATTTTCCATTAAAGAGTTCCTTTCGTTGATAAAACATCATTACTTCTTGAATCAAAAGAGGTTGCTTCGTCCAACGCTTTGGCAAACGATTTGAACATTGCTTCAGCAATATGATGTGAATTAATGCCATGAATCACTTTGATATGCAGATTCATAGAAGCAGAATAGCTTATTGCATAGAAAAATTCACGAATTAATTCTGTGTCAAGATAGCCTATTCTTTCGGAAGCAAAATCGGCTTCGTAGGAAAAATACGGTCTACCGCATAAATCAATTGCACAAAGAACCAAAGCATCATCCATCGGAAGAATCATATTACCATAACGTTTAATACCTTTCTTATCGCCGATGGCTTCTTTTATTGCCTGTCCGAGAACAATTCCTGTATCTTCAACTGTGTGATGCCCGTCTACATGAAAATCACCGGCAACATTTAATGATAAATCAAAAAAGCCATGTTTCGTGAAGCCTTCCAACATATGATCAAAAAATCCGATGCCGGTATCTATTTGAGATTTACCGTTTCCATCAAGATTAAGTTTAAGTGAAATATCAGTTTCTTTTGTTTTTCTTTTGATATTACTTTCTCGCATGTTTGCCTCCTTAAAATCTGACTTTTATCGAATTGGCATGTGCCGTTAATCCTTCTGCATTTGCAAAAGTAACTATATCACCTGAAACTTCTTTGAGCGCCTTGCGTGAATAAGAAATTATGCTGGAACGTTTAATAAAGGCATCAACGCCAAGCGGAGAAAAGAACTTGGCAGTTCCGTTGGTAGGTAATACGTGATTAGGACCTGCGAAGTAATCACCAAGTGGTTCGGAACTGTATTCACCAAGGAAAATTGCTCCGGCGTTATTGATTTGCGTCATTACCGCATAAGGGTCTTTAGTTACTATTTCAAGATGTTCGGATGCAATCTCATTTGCTGTTTCAATGGCTTCGTCAAGTGAAGCTGCAATCAGAATGTACCCGTAATTTTCGAGCGATTTTTCGATTATTGTTTTCCGCTCAAGCACATTTGTGAAATTCACAACTTCTTTCTGAACCTTATCGGCTAAATCTTCGGAAGTTGTAATGAGGATTGCAGAAGCCATTTCATCATGTTCTGCCTGAGAAAGCAAATCAGCTGCTACGTATTTTGGATTTGCTGTTTCATCGGCAATCACAAGTATTTCGCTTGGACCGGCAACCGAATCAATGCTGACATGTCCGAAGACTTTTTTCTTGGCAAGTGCCACAAATATATTTCCGGGACCGACGATTTTATCTACTTTCGGAATGGTTTCAGTACCAAATGCAAGAGCTGCAATTGCCTGAGCACCACCGACTTTATATATTTCGTCTACACCGGCTATTTTTGCGGCAACAAGTGTTGCCGGTGAAACTTTACCTTCACTGTTTGCCGGAGTTACCATTACAATACGTTTGCAACCTGCTACAACAGCGGGAATTACATTCATTAATGTTGATGATGGATAAGCGGCTTTTCCACCCGGAACGTAAACACCTATGTTTTCTATCGGTGTGATTTTCTGTCCAAGAATTGTACCGTCGGGTTTAACGTCTATCCAACTGTTTTGTAATTGTTTTGTATGATAATCACGAATATTTTCTGCTGCTTTTTCCATGATTTTGAACAAATCTTTGTCAAAATTGTTAAGAGCTTCTTCGATTTCTTCGGATGTAACTCTGATATTAGCGGCATTTACTTTGAATTTGTCAAATTTTTCAGTGTATTCAAATACTGCGTTGTCTTTGTTTTTCTTTACGTTTTCAAGTATTTTTGTTACTGTTTCTTCATATTCGGTATATTGTGATGGATTTCTTTTGAGCAGGTTTGTAAGAATATCTTCTTTTGTTTCATTACTAAGTTTTACTATTCTCATAATTTCTCCTTTAAATCTCTGATAAGTTTGTTGATTCTTTCTGCTTCCATTTTCATACTTACTTTGTTGACAATCATTCTTGCAGACAGAGGGCAGATTTCCTCGAGTACGGTCAAACCGTTTTCACGTAAAGTTGAGCCGGTTTCAACGATGTCAACAATAACTTCCGACAATCCGACAATAGGTGCAAGTTCAATGGAACCGTTGAGTTTAATAATATCTACGGTTTGGTGCTTCTTGTTGTAGAAATAATCTTTGGCAATATGAGGATATTTCGTGGCAACACGAATCATTTCGTGGTGTTTAAGAAGTTCTCTTGCAGATTCAGGACCACATACGCACATTGTACATTTTCCAAAGCCTAAATCCAAAACCTCGTAGTTCTTTCTGTTTTCTTCCAAAATTGTATCTTTTCCGACAACACCTATATCAGCGGCACCGTATTCAACATAGGTTGGTACATCAGGACCTTTGGCAAGGAAGAATTTTAGCTTTAGTTTCTCGTTTACAAATATAAGTTTTCTTGTATCTTTATCTTTCATTTCCTCGCAAGTAATTCCGATTTCTTCCAGTAAAGAAAGTGTTTTGTTTGCAAGTCTGCCCTTGCCGAGTGCAAATGTGATATAGTTCATAGTAAGCTCCATTCAATAATCAACAAATATAAATAGCGTTTATTAGTTACTGTTCATTCGAACGTTATTATTTCATATAGGTAAATTCATAATTATTTATTTGTGCGTATTTCTTGTAATTATCAAGGGCAATGTCTCTTTTCTTTGAACAAAGAATTACATTTTTGCCTTTGCTACGTGCTTCTTTGGCAAGTGTATAAGCATCTTTGCACATATTTTCTTCAAAAAGAACAAAAACATATGATTTTGCATCAAGCTGCATTGGGATTTTTTGCCTTTCAAGTGCTGTCAGCAACTGATCGACACCGATTGTGAAACCGACGGCTTCTGCGTCTTTACTGAATTCATTAAGCAGATTATCGTAACGTCCGCCTTTGATGATTGCATCACCACTACCGTATGTATATGCTCTGAAAATAATTCCTGTGTAGTAATTATATTTGGAAAGCATACCCAAATCAAAGGATACATATTTATCATAGCCTTTTGTTTTGAGTAATTCATATATATCTTCCAATCGCTCGAGTGCTTTGAGAGATCTGGAGTTTGAAACAAAACTTTTGGCTTCATGAATTTTTTCTATACCACCAAACATTTCAGGCATTTGAATGAATATATTTTTAGTATTATTATCAAGCTTTAGTGAATCGAGAATATCCTGAGTTCCGAATAGATTCTTGTCATTAATCATATCGCGAAGTTCCAATTCGGTAGTTTCGTCAATATTATACTCACTGCATAAGCCCTTGAAAAACTCAAGATTACCGATGCTTACTTGAAATTCCGTAAGATTGCATTTGAGCATGGACTCAATGACCATCATAAGAATTTCAACATCTGCAAAGACACTTCCATCATTAATCAATTCAGCACCGATTTGCGTGGATTCTTTGAGCTTGCCCTGATAATCAGATGCGTTTACAAAAGAACTGCCCATGTAACTAAGTCTTATCGGCATTATTTCTTCCATGAAATATTTCGCACATGCTCTTGCTATTGAAGGGGTAAAATCAGGACGCAAGCAAAGGGTGTTACCTTCTTTGTCAAAGAATTTATATAATTCTTTGGAGGGAATTGTTCCTATTTTATTTGAAAAAATATCGAAAAATTCAATGGTTGGAGTTTCAATACAACTATATCCGTAGGTTTCGATAAGCTTCATGATATCATTTGACAATTTGAGTTTTTTTTCGTATTCATTACCCATGACATCTCTTACACCTTCAGGTGTGTGTAACAATTTCGTATCCATATAAATCTCCATTCACTTTAGTGTGCTAATTTGCTACCATGCTACAATAACAAAAGACATTATATTATATCAAAATATTTCGTGTCAAGATTCACGTTCGTTAAGGTCAATATTAATCTTGTCCAAATAAGGAACAAAAAGCCCGGACTTTGGCGTGATAAAGTATTCATCCGAAAGTTCTTCAAATCTGAAACTTTTTCTTCCGTTGTTGTTCATGCGATTCCAAAAGACCAGTAACTGCCTGAAGGTAAGATAATAGAATAGATTTTTCGCGGTATAATATATAATAAAGAAAGCTACGCCACCCTGTTCTTCAAATTCGCGCATAAATTCCACCTGGTGTGGATGAATATTGGCCAGGGTAAAAGTATCCTTGGCACATTCCTTGGCATCAAAGCAAATAGGTATACCCTGAGCCGTTCCGATATAGTCTACCGTACTTTTCTGCTCAAAATAAGCAAGAGTTATATGACGTGAATTTTTGTCAATATTTATAGGTGTTATCGGTGTCGGAATTTTCTGTACCAGACAAAGCTTACTTTCTCTATATTTTTCATTTGTTTTGTTTATTAAATCTTCAAGAGTAGATCCACGAAGACCTCTGCTATTCCATGTTGGCATTTTTTCTTCCCATTAAAACATCAAACATTTTTGGCGGGTTTACAATAAATTCCTTGTCGGAAAGCGTTGCAAGCTTGCCTGAAAACTTAGGCATATGTATTCTGTATGCATGAAGGAGTTGATGATCAACTCCGTATTTATTGTAATAGAAGCTGTTTGCATTTCTATTACCATATTTGGTGTCCCCGATAATGGGATGGCAAATATAGCTAAGATATGCACGAATCTGATGTGATTTTCCCGTCATTAAATGAACTTCAAGTTCTGTCAGGTTACCATTGTGTCTAATCGGCTTATAAGCTGTAATGATTTTGGAACTTTCGGTTCTTGCTTCTTTTGATATTGAAACTTTATTTGTTGCGTTATCCTTAACAAGAAAGCATTCTTCCGTATTGCTTTCATTTATGTTACCATAGCAAATGCATTTATAATATTTTTCAATAGTTCGTAATCTAAGTGCCTCAGAGATACAGGCTGCAGCCTGATAGTTCTTAGCAACAATAACAATTCCCGAAGTATTTCTGTCAAGTCGATTAAGCACTGATGGTTTGTATAGAGTAAGTGCTGTATCGGGGATACTACCGGAATTCAGCAAATAGTTAAGACAGTATTCGTTTAATGAGCAGTCTTTGGCATCCTTTTTCTGAGATAAAATGCCGGCCGGTTTGTTGACCAGTAAGATATTATCATCTTCATATATGATACAGTCTTTGATATCAAATGTACTGTCCGAGGGTACTAAGATACCTGTTTTGGAGTTGTTTTCATTATGCGAAAATTTAAGAAAAGTTTCATCTGAAAGAAATATTTTGACCACATCGCCTGTTTTTAAATGCTCATCACCTTTGGCCTTTTTCTGATTCAAAATTATACTTTTCTTTCTTATCATTTTGTAGATAAAACCCGTACCGGCGTTGCTTAGAATTTTGGCAAGAAATTTATCGAGACGAATACCGTTTGTATCTTCCGTAATAACAAATTCTTTCATATTAATCCTCGTATTGGTTACGACTTCGTGAATCAGAGAGTCACTGATTTAAGTGTATTAAGAATCAAATTGGCATTGGTATCGGCTGAAACATCCAGATTCCTACACATTTCGCCTGCACGTTTCAGAAATGCATCCTTTGATTCGAAAATTTTGATTGTGCAATCTTTGAAACCGTCAACCGCTAAAACTTCCTTAAGATGTTCTTCCAGGGATTTTGTTTCACCGCGTTTACCGTTTGCGGTTGTTATGTTGCGGTAGCCGATAACGGTATTGTTTGAACAGGTTAATACATCAATAAAATATGTTTTGGAATATGTAGTAAACGCTAATTCCAGAATAAACGGCATATTTTGGCAGGTTTCTTTATAGAGATTTGCATCAGTTTCCGTTAGTGATTTAAACCTTGAAAACATAATGAAATTCACCATGCTTTTACTTGCCGGAAGGATACTGAGTATTGATACGACAGTCCATATGTTTTTGTAGGTATGGCAAGTTTTGATGCCAAGGTAATAAATTGCAAGTGCTGCAATATACATAAATGCGGTGAAAATAAATACAATACGCTTTTGACGTTTAATGTACAAATATTCACCTTTGTTTGGTTTTATATTTGTAATCTTCAATTCAAACTCCTATTAGTTTCAAAGGGCAAAACATTTATCAATTATCTCAATATAGTCATGAATATAGTAATCGGATATTTCCGTAAGAGCTTCAATAGAGGAATCGGAAAATTTGTCATAAATTGTGCAAACTTTCATTCCGGCACTTTTCCCGGCCATGACACCTGTTAACACATCTTCAAAAACGAGGCATTCGTTCGGTAAAACATTTAATTTCTCAGCTGTTTTAAGATAAACATCAGGCGCTGGCTTGCCGTTTATTTTAAGGTCGCCGGTAATTATCGAATCAAACAAATGGTATATATTATTGCTTTGGAGCGCGGCTTTTGCAAGTACAATCGAATTACTTGTTGCAATACCGATTTTGTAGTTGTTTTCCTTGAGTAATTTAAGAAATTTTCCGGCATTATTTTTGAGGGGAACTTTGTGCGTGTAGTTCTCAAGTGCCATCTCATTCCAAATTGCTATAATATCATCAGTGGAATCCGGAATACCAAAGTAGTCTTTGAAAAAAAGTGCAGATTCATATATGCTTCTTCCGCCGAGCATAGCATTTAAATCCGAAGGCATTTCTTTACCGTATCGTGTAAGAAATTCACGGTCAAGTTCTTCCCACATCCACATTGAATCGGTAAGTGTTCCATCCATATCAAAAATCACGGCTTTAATTCCTGTCAGCATTATTATTTTCCCTCATTAATTCGATATCAGATAATGTTATTTTTACGTATTCACCGGGGTCAAGATTTTCAGGTAGCAAATATTGTCCGATGGCAATCCTTCTCAAAAAAACGACATTTGAATTACAGGCTTGAAACATTCTCTTAACTTGATGAAATCTTCCTTCATAGACAGTAAGTTCGTAAGAAAATGCACCGTCATTGTCGCCTAGGTAAGATATATTTGCCGGTAAACAAGGGGTATCGTCACCTATATCTATGCCGTTTGTTATTTGCTCTAAATTAACACCCGTTAATTTGGTATCGGCCAAAACAAAATAAGTTTTGCTTACATGCTTACGTGGGGACATAAGTTCGTGATTTAGTTTCCCATCGTTTGTAATGAGGAGCAATCCTTCGGTATCCTTGTCAAGACGTCCTACCGGACTCAGCTCTTTTTTCTTTGGAACATCAAGAATGTCCAAAACGGTTTTACATGAAGAATCCTTAGTTGCGGTAATTACTCCGGCAGGTTTGTTGAGAACATAGTAAACAAATTTCTCATATAGAAGTCTCTCGCCGTTTTTTGTTACTATGGAATCTGTTCGCAATTTGTAATCACTGCTTGTAATTACGCTTCCGTCAACTGAAATTATGCCGCTTTTAATTATTTGCACAGCTTCTTTTCTGCTGCATACACCGCATTGAGTAAGAAAACGATCCAATCGTAAGCTTTCAGTCATATTATCCTCATTCTATCGCTGCTTCCAAAATACCAAGCAGGTAATCATAAGTTCGTTCTGTTGATTTAATATCAAGCTTTTCCTTGACGGTATGGATGTTTTCAATGTTTGGTCCGATTGAAATTATGTCCATATTTTCGATTTTGTCATAGATTATTCCACATTCCAAACCTGCGTGAATACATGTAAGTGTCGGATCGCATTTGTATTGTTCGCGGTATATTCTGACTGCCAAATCTCTGAGACTTGATTTCTCACAATATTCCCAGGCAGGATAATCGGAATCTATGATATAAGTTCCGCCAATTGTTTCGGTTAAATATTTAATCTTGTCGCTTAATGCTTCTTTCTCGGAAGAAATCGAGCTTCTGATGTTGATTATAAGCTCGAAGGTGCTCTCTTTTAACCTTGCAATACCTGCGTTTGAAGACGTTTGAACAATATGCTGAATTTCAGGACACATTTTGGCAATTCCATCAGGAATTGTCATAAGCAGGAATATGATTCTCTCGCGTGTTTTGGGTGTAAGAACCTTTTCTGTTTCCTTTTCCTTGGCTTCGCAATATACAGTAATATTATCCTCGATACCACGATATTCATTTTGCAAAGTTTTTTGGAACTTGTCCACAAGGTCTTCTAATCTGGCAATATCTTTATCGTGAACCAGAATTGAGGCTTTGGCTTCACGGGGAATTGCATTATCCTGAAGTCCACCCTTTAAGTAAAATAATTCATAATTTATATTATTGCCGATATAGTGAAGCAGTCTGCCCATCAACAGATTGGCATTACCTCTGTATTTGTCAATTTCCTGACCGGAATGTCCTCCTAGCAGACCGCAAATTACCAAATCATAAGCTGTACCTGATTTTTCAACGTAGCGAACCGGAACCTGACATTTTACTTTGCGTCCGCCGGCAGAACTTGTAAGGATTTCGCCTTCGCTCTCGTTATCTATATTTATCATTCTTTTTGCCTTGATAAGAGATGGATCAAGGGATTTCATTCCAGCCATGCCTATTTCCTCATCAACTGTAAAAAGACATTCAAGCGGGGGATGTTTTAACGTATTATCTTCAAGAATTGAGAGCATATAAGCTACTGCAATTCCGTCATCGCCGCCAAGACTGGTGCCTTTTGCAAATACGAAATCATCCATTACGGCAAGCTTAAGAGGTTCTTTGGCAAAATCATGTTTGAAGTCATAGTCAAAATTCTTCTCACACACCATATCAAGATGCCCCTGCAAGAGTATCGTGGGTGCATCTTCGTAACCTTTTGATGCAGGTTTTTTGATGATAACATTACCGCAACTTTCAACAATATATTCCAGAGAATGTGTTTTGGCGAAATCTTCACAATACTTTGTAATTGCGAAAGTATTTCCTGAGCCATGAGGGATTTCACAGATTTCTTCAAAAAACTTAAATACATTTGTTGGTTCAATATTACTTAATATTTTCATTTGTCACCTCAATTAGTATATTCCTAATTATAGAACAAAGAGTTTCGCATGCGAAACTCTTTGCAACTTACCTATCGCTAACATTCGAGGTTAATTCACCTGCGAATAGAAACTATTTATTAATCATATTAAGATTCAGGGCATTTGATTGAGTAGAATTCATTGAATTTCCTTCTATTGATGCAATTTCTTTTTCCAATTCAACCTGTGGATAAAGATCTGCACGATTCTTATCTATAATTGTTTCACAATCTCTGAGTTTTACAAGCAAACCACCATATTTTGAATCAGCATCGGCAATTGCGGTTTTAACAATTCCCTGAAGCTCAGCCAACATATCATCTGTATATTTCATTGCAGATTGTCTGATTCCGTTAGCATCTTCTGTTGCGGAATCAAGAATTTGCTGTGCCTGCGTAACTGCCTGTTGAACAACCTCGTTTGCCTGAGCATATGCCTGTTGCATGATTTCATGTTCGTTTACCATTTGATCGGTATGAACCTGAGCCTCATTAATCATTGCTTCTGCCTTCTCTTTGGCATCATTAAGAATGGCTTCTTTATTACTGATGATTTTCTGATAGCGTTTTATTTCATCAGGTGTTTTCATTCTTAATTCACGAAGCAAATCCAACATGTGCTCTTTGTCAACAATTATGTTTGCACTGGAAAATGTCTGGAATTTGCAGGTGTCAATAAAATCCTCAATTTCATCAATGATTTGTTCAATCTTGCTACTCATAAAAAACACTCCTCAATTTGTATGATTTTAATTTATATAAATCTGATATATGTGCTATTTTTGTAATGCTTTACTACGTTCATATACTAAATCGGCAATTGCCGGAGGCACAAATTTACTGATATCACCGCCAAAATAAGCTACTTCCTTGACTGTAGATGAACTGAGATATGCATATTCCAAACTGGTAGTCAGAAACATTGTATCAACATTGGAAACTATCTTGCGATTTGTTTGTGCTAATTGAAGTTCGTATTCAAAATCTGTGATAGCACGTAATCCACGAATGATTACACCAACATTGTTCGCTTTACAATATTCAACCAATAACCCTTCATAACTGATGACATTCACATTAGATAAATCCTTCGTGACATCCTTTAACATATTAACACGTTCCACTACAGAAAACAACGGAGTTTTAACTTTGTTGTGTAATACACCAATAGTTAATTGGTCAAAAATCTCGGCAGCTCTCCTTATAATATCAATGTGACCGAAAGTAACGGGATCAAAACTTCCGGGATAAATTGCAGATTTCATAATCATTTTTCCTCTTTTGTTAAAAATAAGTGACAGCAATTTTTGTATTCTTTATATTTTAGTACATTAAAATTAAAATCTTCTATGTAATCAAAATTAGTATTATTTGAAGCTTCAACAACTACCAATCCATCTTCTCTAAGTAACTTTGAATCAGAAAGATAATAAAGTACATCTCTTTCGAAATTGTTATCAAACGGTGGATCCATAAAGATTATATCAAAATCTTTGCGACCGTTTAATTGATTTAGTGCCGAAATGACATCCATTGTAAAAATGGTTGAATTATCTGTAAATCCGGTAGTTTTGAGGTTTTCTTTAATACAACTTACAGCAGCCTTGCTTTTTTCGACAAAACATGCTTCTTTGGCGCCACGGCTTAGTGCCTCTATTCCGATTGCACCGCTGCCACTGAATAAATCAAGGAAAGCGGTGTCTGAATAAATATACGGCATAAGTATGTTAAAAAGTGTTTCCTTATGTTTGTCGGAGGTTGGTCTTGTTTCTAAACCGACAGGTGATTTTAGCAGTAATCTTCTTGCACTGCCCGAAATAACTCTCATTTAATTTCCTCCTAGGTTCGTACTTTTGTGCCTTTGGTATCTCTCTTTGCTAATTTCAATTTGTTCAATTCGAGATTTTTGCCATTATGTTCAATTGTGATTTCAATCCCGTTTTTAAGAAAATATACAGCATCAAGTTCATCTTTGCCTGCAAGCTTCATACCTCTTACACCTACGGCACTCTTTTTCTTGAGAGGTATTTCATCAAGAGTGAATTTAAGGAAAATTCCATCTTTGGTTTTAAGGACGATATTCTTTTCGTCTATAACAGGCGAAATTGCAATTAATTCATCACCATCGTTTAAGCCTGTTGCATTTACTGAACGCTTGGTAACATCAAATTCTGTTCCGTAAACTGTTTTCATCATGGATTTCCTGGAAACAAAGCAAAGTTTCTGCATGATAAGGTCATTTAGAGAACACACATGAACCAATGTTTCCTGCGAGGATGAAAAGTTACTTACATTATCAACCGGTGTACCTTTATCTCTTAATTTACCAAATGGCAAATCAAGAACTTTGACTGTATGCATCATGCCGGTATTTGTGAAGAGACATACACGTCCGGTGTTCATTACCGGGAAAATATATTTGTTTTCCGAATCAACGGTTTCTTTGTTCTTTTCGTAGGTGTTTTTATCTATTGTCTTGGCATATCCGAAACGATCCATTAAGAACATTACTTCGGTTTCTTCAATTTTCTTCTCTTCAAATACAACTGCTTCGGCATTTTCAATAACGGTTCTTCTCGGACGGGAAAATTCTTTTTTGTATCCGTCAAGCTCTTTGATAATCAGCTTATCCATTGTTTGCGGATTTGTGAGAATATCTTTGTAGGTTTCAATATTTTTGAGTGTCTCTTCATGCTCTTTCAGTAATGCATCAATTTCCAAACCGATAAGTTTATATAAACGCATTTCGAGAATAGCTGTTGCCTGCGGTTCTGTAAATCTTAATTCCATTGCATTTTTTTTGGAAATTTCAGACTTGAATTTGATGCCGTCAATCTTACCGTTGACAAGACATTCCTTGGCCATTTTTGTATCCTTTGAACCGCGCAGGATTTCAATAATCAAATCTATAACATCACAGGCTCTGATTAAACCTTCCTGAATTTCCTTCTTGGAAAGCTTTTTCTT
>JAZLIP010000095.1:0-5878 GCA_045617445.1 Lachnospiraceae bacterium
TGAACATGCATTCCGCTTCCTGCCTCACCATAAACCGGTTTGGGCATAAAAGTTGCACACTTTCCATATTTTGCAGCAACATTTCGAATAATATATTTAATAAGCACGGTTGCGTCAGCCATTTTGCTCATTTCACCAAGTTTGGGTTCAATTTCAAACTGACCTGCAGCGCCAACCTCAGGATGATGATACTTTACGGAAATTCCGGCCTTCTCTATTTCCATACACATCTCGCTTCTACATTCGAAGCTTGTATCAAGAGGTTTGGCAACATGATAAGCTTTCTGATTTCCAATCACATTCCCCATACCCTCGTTTTCGGTATTCCACGGTGCCTGCGCAGCATCAACTTCATATCCTACACTATCATGTGCAACCTTCCACGCAGCTTCATCAAACAAATAGAATTCAAACTCCGGCAAAATAAGCATTGTATCCGCAACGCCCGTGCTTCTCATATATTCTTCCGCAGCCTTGACAATATTTCTCGGATATTGTGCAAGCGGTCTGTTATCAGGATAATCAATAATCATTGCATCTCCGGTCATTGATAATGTAGGAATCTCGCAAAAAGGATCGACAATTGCAGTATCAGGATCCGGAATAAAGACCATATCTGACTTCTCAATGACAGCATAGCCGTAATTCGATGCATCAAATCCAATACCGTCCTTCATTGTCTCTTCGGTAAAATTCTGTGCAGGAATTGTAACATGTCTATACTGTCCGCCAATATCCACCATTTTAAAATCAACCATTTTGATATCATTTTCTTTAATAAACTTCAATACATCCTTAACTGTTTTTCCCATTGTTCGCCTCCCAAAAAAATGATTCAGTGCCAACGCTCTGAATATGATGTTAACGTTTCGTCCCGACCGATAACAATACGATACCTGCCGACTGCCCAGCATCTTGCCCTCGCAATCCTATACATTATATCACAAATTCAATTCTTACGAATGAATTTCACATTAAACTTTCCTTCATTTTACTGTAGGAAATGGTATTTGTAGCTAATTATTGTAAATTAAATCAAATTGTGTTAAACTTATTATCAGAAAATTGCTCAAGAAACTCATGTTTTATCGCATTTTTCAGTTTTCTTTTAATTCCCGTAATGTTATAATCGATATATTATAATGGAATTATTTAAACATGACTTAATGTATCACTATTTCAAGGATGATAAGGAGGGTATTTATGTCTTACGTATTTACTAACGACAACTGTGTGGGGTGTAACAGATGTGTCAGTGCCTGCAGTTGTATGGGGGCAAACATTTCCGTTGATAGAGACGGAAAAAGTCGTATTGAGGTTGATCCCGAAAAATGTATTTCTTGTGCTGCCTGTTTTAAGGTATGCAAACACAATGCCAGAGAATTTACTGATGACACCGAGAAATTTTTCGCCGACCTTGCAAGAGGTGAACGTATATCAATCCTACTTGCTCCCGCTTTTATGGCAAATTATGCAACACAGTATGAATCGATTCTCGGAGGTCTCAAGAAATTAGGTGTAAATCGAATTCTCAGCGTCTCCTTTGGTGCAGATATTTGTACTTGGGGATATTTGAATTATGTTACCAAGAACAATTTCCTTGGTGGTATTTCACAGCCTTGTCCGGCAGTTGTCGGTTATATAGAAAGATACACTCCCGAACTCATTCCAAAGTTATTCCCGGTGCAGTCTCCTATGTTGTGTACGGCAATCTATGCTAAGAAATATATGGGAATCACGGATAAACTCGCATTTATCTCACCATGTATAGCTAAGAAAATGGAAATCACCGATCCAAACAACGGCGGGTATATAACTTACAACGTTACCTACGATCATCTTATGGAGTATGCCCGCAAGCATAACGTCAGCGGTCCGTCAGCCAAAGATGAAATCGAATACGGTTTAGGTTCCATCTATCCGATTCCCGGCGGTTTGAAAGAAAATGTTTACTGGTTCTGCGGAGACAGCGTTAAGATTCGTCAGATTGAAGGCGAAAAACATATGTACAATTTCCTTCAGGAAAACAAAGATCGTATTAAGAATTCGCAAACACCGTATCTCTTCATAGATGCACTTAATTGTCAGAACGGATGTCTTTATGGTACAGGTGTCGAAGCTTCAAAATGTGCTTCCGATGACAACATTTACAATCTCTATAACATCCGTGAGGATAGCAAGAAAAATACCGGCAAGAGTCCATGGTCTAAGAAGCTTTCGCCCGCGAAGAGACTTGCTTTACTCAATAAGCAGTTTAGCAATTTGAACCTGGAGGATTTCCTTCGTCGCTATACCGACAGAAGCAATACCGTAAAATATGAAATACCTTCAAATACTCAGATTAATGAAATCTTCAATTCAATGAAGAAATCGACCGATGTTGACAGAAATTACAACTGCGCATGTTGTGGTTACGAAACCTGCCGTGATATGGCAATCGCAATTCACAATGGATTCAGCAAGAAAGAAAACTGTGTATACTATCTTAAGAACCTTGTTGAAGACGAGCAGCAAAAGTCAAGTGCTTTGAACGATGAAATCAAGCGCGAACAGGCTTCAATCGAGGAAAATGCAACGAAGACAATTGAGACTATCAATGAAATCTCCAAAGACTTTGACCGTCTCTACGAATCTCTCGAGCAAATGAGTAAAGGAAACGAAGCAAACGCAACCGAATCAACCGGTATCTCTCATGACATCAGTGAGGTCGTTAACTTCTGTAATGAACTCAATGACCAGATTAATACCATTGACGGACTCATTACCGAGCTCGAAAAGAACAATAACGAAGTCGTTGCAATCGCTACTCAGACAAACCTCCTCGCACTTAACGCTTCTATTGAGGCTGCAAGAGCAGGTGAAGCAGGTCGTGGTTTCGCCGTAGTTGCTGATGAAATTAATGCTTTGGCAAGCAATTCCAAAGACACTGCTGCAATCAGTAGCGATAATCAGGCAAAGATTATGGCAAACATTGCCACAATCCAGGCACATTCAAATGACTTGTCAAAGATTATCAGAAACGTAGATCAGAGAACGCAGAATCTTGCTGCTGCAACGGAAGAAATTGCCGCATCGGTAGATACAATTACTGCTTCCGTATCGGTAATAAGATCATGTCTTAACAATTTGGTTAAGTAGTCGGCAGTATTTGTAAATTACAATACGCGCTGTTAACGTAAAAAGCAGCTTAGGACAGGCAGCTTTAAAATAGGCATCAGATTTTGGATATTATCCGGTCTGATGCCTATTTCTATGTGTAGATTTATATTTTCAAGCAGCACTTTAAGAAATAGTTTCAAAGGTTCTGCATTTCTCTTCTTCTGATACATAAACTGTCTTTTCCGTTTTAAATCTTTCTGCCCTGATTCATCAAAGCATATCAAAACTACAACAATATGTTTGCCTCAAAAATATCTTTCAAACGTATTATTCACTTCTTGTCTTCAGGCGTGCCGTCGCAGCCACCGTTCTCAATAATAGCCCGCTCAAGTTCTCCGATGTGAGTCTTGCCACCATCGCTTATTACTTTGATATTTTATGCGGCAAGGGCATCTTCAATCAAAACAACATTGTCGTCAAGATAAATACCGTCACCTACTACATTTCCGCCTTCTAAAAACATTCATCTGTCTGGTGTAATCATAAATACATCATAATGACAATGCGCCTCGCTCCTGAATGGTATCCTCCATCCGGCAAGACCAGATGATACATACAGAATTGACGAATCTTTTGCATACTCCCCATAGGCATCAAATCCGGCAAGATTGTATACCGTCTGCAATGGCCAGAACTGACCGGCATGCGAATGGGCTGCAACCTGCAAATCTGGGTTAATGGTCTTTATATAATCCTCTTCATAGGGATTATGAACAAATACGATTGAATACTTCTCTTGATCCTCAAAGATAAGTTCTTCGGCCGGTTTGAAATCATCAGTTGAATTACTGTCTTCACGTCCAAGGAATACCATATCATCACCAAATTCAACAAACTCATCCCGGAGAATTGTTATGCCATTCTCTTCAATAGTTTTTATCAATTCCTCTTCCGAATACTGCGGACCATTTGCATATTGACTGTTTCCCTGGCGGTCGTGATTGCCATATACAAAATAAACTTCTGATGACAGCCTCCCGAGAATCCCATATGTTTTTCGCATTTCCTCTGCCGTCGAAAAATCATCTGTAATATCTCCACCCAGCACAACAAAATCAGGAGCTTCTCCATTTATTTCTTCCACGACTTTTTCAAGAATTCCAAAACTCTGAGGTTTTGCATTGTGTACATCTGCGATAAAGACAAATTTATACTGTCTGTCTATTTTGGATGATATGTAAGTATGATACTCAGGAGTAACAATACTCATATTAATCATTCCATATATCAAAAACAGAACTCCGCAAATGAATGAAATAAGAGTTAAACTCTTAAAGCTGAACCCCTGCTTATTAAGTGCTCTTTGAATTGCACTGATAATGCTAAAAAACAATTGTCCGCAAAAATCAGCAAATAAAGCAATATAGATTCCTGAAAGTGGAAAATGAACATGCCACAACCAGTTCGGCTCAACGATAACCAGATAAGCGACAACAATCACAGCCAGCAGTTTAAGAAGCAAGCTTATAAATAACGGAAACCCGGAATTCCATTTTTGTATTGTTCTTCTCTGCAGGTATAATATGATAGCTATGGCTACTGCAAAACAAAGAATTAGTAATAATTTGTTATTCATGAATTATCCTTCTTAACGTATTCTCAAAATTTGATTCAGCTGCTACTACAACCATCTTGATGTCCTCTTACGCGTAATTTTAACCTCGCCCAGCTACTCATTCATATTTTGCCATTTTATATGCGACATATTAGGGACTTAAAACTCTTCAGACAAATCAACCAGCTTATCCATTACCGCCGTTGCGATATCGGCATATGATTGCTCTGTGAGGTGTACACCATCCTCCGAGAATTCAACACACGAAATTATATCAAGATATCTACTTTGGTATTTTTCTTCAAGCGCCTTATTTATCGTTTGGTAAGCATCATTTTGAATCAGTTCCAAACGATTTGTAGTTCCAAGGATAAGATAATCTTTAAGACTACCGTCATCAATGAATTTGTCTATTTCTGCAATTACCGTTTCCACATCAGTAGGATTTGCAACCCAATCATTAGAACCGACCCATAAAACGTACAAATTATCAGTATTCTTACTGCCGCCATCCTCACCGTATTTCCAGAAACAATCATGCGCATTGTAGCCATAATATCCATATCCTCTTACAGGAATATCTGTCATCTCGGCAAACACTTTATACGGTGCCTGGGGATTATTCGTATTATGATTATCATCGCCAAGGGAGCCCTGCGTCAGCGAATCACCAATCCAAACAATCTCTAAGGGAGCTTCCCCATTGGAATTTTTCAAAGGAAAATCACTAGGTACTGTTTCAGATATCAAACTGCCTTCATCAACCGAAGGAATATTGCTTCCGTTGCATCCCAGAAGTACCATCACAATCAAAACCGCAGAAAGAACTTGTATATTCCTCTTCATCATTCAAAAAACTCCTTCAATTAACTTGTTACTGTTCAGTCCCAACCTTAGCTGCATTGTTCATATTTAAAGATTCAGTTTAAGACCCCTATGAAATCGCACCGCTCTCAAACCAAAAGGTATAAAAATAGCAATCACTGGTCGTTTAAGACCCCTATGAAATCGCACCGCTCTCAAACATACCGCTTTTTATATATGCGCTTTCGCAAGTTTAAGACCCCTATGAAATCGCACCGCTCTCAAACATTGTTAATGGAAAATCTAAGGTCAAGTAGTTTAAGACCCCTATGAAATCGCACCGCTCTCAAACAGTTTGAA
>JAZLIP010000096.1:0-18870 GCA_045617445.1 Lachnospiraceae bacterium
AGCGCGGGTATTACGACTGCTTATGAAATTGCTGAAAAGTACTTTATCAAAGGCGGAAATAATAGGGTTATTCTGGCAACGGACGGGGACTTAAATGTTGGACTTACCGGTGAGGAAGAACTTGAAGGGCTCATTACCGAGAAAAAAGAATCCGGCATTTTCCTGTCGGTACTTGGATTTGGAACAGGCAATATCAAAGATAACAAAATGGAAATACTGGCTGATAAAGGAAACGGAAATTACGCATACATTGATACTCTGAAGGAAGCAAAGAGGGTTTTGGTTGATGAAATCAGTGCAAATCTTTTGACAATATGTAAAGATGTTAAATTTCAGGTAGAATTTAATCCGGCAGTTGTAAGTGGATACCGGCTTATCGGATATGTGAACCGAACGATGGCTGCAAAAGATTTTAATGATGACAGAAAAGATGGCGGAGAAATTGGTGCGGGTCATCAGGTTACGGTCATGTATGAAATCATCCTCAATAACGGACATTTTGATGCAGATGAAGTTGGCACGGAAAATTTGCGATATGCTGATGAATTTCGAAGAGAATCGGCTAAAACAGGAAAGAAATTTAATAAAGCTGACGAAATCCTTATGGTAAGTATTCGCTATAAGAAACCGGCTGAAGATAGGAGTAACTTACTTACATATCCGGTAACTTTTGCCTGCTATGATATGAAGACTTCGGAGGATTTCCTTTTTCAAACGGCCGTTGCGGAATTTGCTGTATTGGCAAGGGGAAATGTCAAAGAATACGATTCTGATTTTGATGATGTACTACGAATCGGTAAAGAGGTTGATTTTGACGATGAATCAAAGTGTGAGTTCTTTGAACTTGTGGAGCAGGCGACATTAGTTACCGGTCAGGGGCTGAACAGAAACGACGTTTATTGAAGGGTTGCGACAACAGGGTGTTTTGGTGTACAATTATAGGGTATCGGTGCGATCAAAATTTGCGTGGGGGAATTTGATGAAGAAAAAGATTGTAGGTGCAATAATCATTGCTTCATTGCTTATAACAGGCCTTAATTATATGCCATTGGCTGATGTTCTTACGGAAGAGGATATACTGCTTGATTCAATAGGCGATGATGCTTCAAGTGCGGAAACAAATTCAGGTGAAAGTAATCAAAGCTTAAAGCCTTTGACGATTGATGATATCAACAGGAAAGAAAAGATTGCAACCGATGAGGAAGAGGATTTCTTTGATGAAAATGAACTTCTTAATACAGGTGCCGGCGATCTTATGTATGTGGATGAGGATATTCTTGAGATTGAAGAATATGTTCCGGATGAACCGGAAAATGTTGTCGAATCCGATGAAGATGATTACTATGAACCGGAAATTCAGTATTATGATGATAAGCCGTTTGACGCTTCCTATATTACAGGTGAGGGTACGGACAGAATTAAGAAGGTTATTATTGCATATGCCGAATCTCTTGGGGGAACGTTCAGGAGCCCTTACTATAAAGGCGGTAAAGCTGTAAGTATTCAGTGCTGCGCATACGTTAATCAGGTTTGGAAACATGTATTTGGAAAAGATATTTACGATCCTGGAATTATGACGACAAATTCCCATGAAGGTGAAACAATATACAATTTCCTGTCAAGAACCGAGGCAAGAGCCGGCGACATTCTGTATGTCAGATATTGGAAAGCAAGTAAGAATAAGTGGTCTTCACATTTTATGATTTTGCTTGGATACGATGAGAATGGCGTTTATGTTACTGATGGCTACGAGACTGATGATGGTGTATTTCTTGTATGGAGAATTGATAAGAAGGCTATATACAGCCAGTCAAATTTCTTCAAGACTTCGGGTAGTGATAAAGATAAAAAGGGCAGTATGCATTATTCGGGAAAAGACGGAAGTTTCTTCAAACTTTATCGTATGAGTCAGGAGGAATGGTGTGATGTGGCGAATGCCGATTACGATTTGTATGCATCCGATCCAAGTGTGCAGTCATGTATGATTAAGACGAATCGTTCGGAGGGAAAGTATACGATTGATGCACTCATCCATGCTACAAATGGCCTTGAACGTGTTCAGTTTCCTGTTTGGACTGTTGCCGGAGGTCAGGATGATTTGAATCCGAACTATGAAACCGATGAAGCGGCTTCAGGTAGTATAGAAGATATGGGCGATGAACTGTATCGGGTAAAGTATACCGTAGATATTAAAGATCATAATTGCGAGACCGGGAATTATATGGGTGAAATATATATGGTTGATAACGAGGGTGTAGTTCTTACATATGAGTGCAGTATAGTTAACATGGATGGCGCTGTGGGCGGCACGTGCGTAGATTATATTCCATGGATGATAGAATGATGTTACTGTTAAGCCCTGACCGGTAACAAGCAAAATGCATGCTAAATTACCTTAGGTAATACATTTTGGCTTGTTTGAAAATTATATATTTGCGTAAAAAAATAAAGTAAGCCATAGTTACTTAAGATAGTAGTTATGGCTTCCTTTGACATTCGTGATAAAATCTAAAGTTTACACGACGTAATTTTTATAGAATGTACCAGGGGGATATTAATATGGAGTATATTGTGGATTGTAACGCAAAAGAAAGCGGTAAGGGTTCTTTGGAATACCCGTTTAAAACGATTGGTGAAGCAGCTATGGTTGCTCTTCCAGGGGATGTTGTTTTGGTTAAACCGGGCGTTTATCGTGAGGATGTATCGCCTTCTAATGCCGGTTTAACGCAGAAACCGATAACCTATCGCTCGATAGAGAAAAACGGTGCGGTTATTACAGGTGCGGAAGTGATTAAAGGTTGGGAAAGATACAAAGATACGGTTTGGTGTGTAAGACTCAAGTCCGAGTTTTTTGGGGATTACAATCCATATACAACTTTGATTAGCGGCGACTGGCTCAATATTAAAGAAATAAAGCATACCGGTGAGGTGTATCTTAATGATAAGGCACTTTATGAGGTTACAAATCTTGATTCGGTGCTTAATCCGGTAATCAGCAATAAATCATGGAATCGTGATTTCTCAATTTATACATGGTTTGCAACTTTGGATGCTAAGAATGATGAAACGGTAATTTACGCTAATTTCCATGATTATAATCCGGATGATGAAAATGTTGAAATCAATGTCAGAAGGCATTGTTTCTGGCCTAAGGAGGAACATATCGATTATATTGTTCTCGACGGATTTAAAGTTACAAAGGCTGCAACTCAATGGGCACCGCCAACCGCACTTCAGGAGGGAATGATTGGACCTCATTGGTCAAAAGGATGGATTATTGAGAATTGTGAAATTTCACATTCGAGATGCAGCGGTATTTCGCTTGGAAAGTATTTTCAACCGGGAAATGATAATAAGTGGTCGATGTATAAATATAAGGATGGGGCGCAGACACAGAGAGACTGCACTTTTATTGCACAGCTTGACGGATGGAGTAAGGAAACTATTGGCAGTCATACAGTAAGAAACTGTGATATTCATGATTGCGGACAAACGGGAATAGTCGGAAATCTTGGCGCAGTATTCTCGGTGATTGAGAATAATACAATCCATCATATAAATAACAAAAGGGATATTGCAGGTGCCGAAGTGGCGGGAGTCAAATTGCATGCGGCAATTGATGTTATTATAAGGAATAATCGGATATACAACAATACAAGAGGTATCTGGTTAGACTGGCAGGCACAGGGAACAAGGATTTCCTGCAATCTTTTTTATGATAATTGTGCGAAGTATGATTATCTTCTTACAAAGGAAGGTGCGAGCGGACTTGGTATCGGTGAGGATTTGTGGTTAGAGGTCTCTCATGGACCAACGCTTGTGGACAATAACATTTTCCTTTCGGAAAGAGCTGTAAGGCTTGCTGCTAACGGAGTTGCGTTTGTACACAATTTGTTTAACGGTTCGTTGACCGGAGTTGGGCGAGGCGTTAAGAACGGTACGTCGGTTTACGACTCAACCAGATACACACCGATCCATAAACCACATAGTACATCTGTTACCGGCATTATGTCGATTCTTCATGGTGATGTACGGGTATATAACAATATTTTTGTCGGACGGGAAATCAGACCGGGAATGTATAAATTTGTGGAAGAATCCGTGAATGATGAATGGGATGACTTCAACTTAATGTGCGGTACTGTACCTTTTAATGGATACATGACAGAAAAAACGTGGAAAGAACATTTTGCGGGCTATTGCGGCGAAGGTTCGGAAGAAACCCGTGATAAGTACTATATGCCACTTCCTGTATGGACAGGCGGCAATGCCTTCTTTAATGGTGCCAAACCTTGCGATATTGAAGATGATTATATGTTTAATGATTCTTTCGATGCGGAAATAATTAAAGATTTTTCGGAAGCGACTCCGAAAATTGGTTGCAACTTTATTGATTTGCTGCCGAAGGTGGAGCTTATAGACAGCGATTTACTGGGAGAGGCTTTTGAACCGGAGGAGCGGTTTGAAACTCCGGAAGGTGAGGATATTGTTTTTGATATTGATTTCTACGGGCAGAAGCGAAGCGGAAAAATTATTCCGGGACCGTTTTGCGCGGAATAATGAGAGATGTTATACCTAATATAGTGATTTCTACTTCTTGAAATACAATAAATAGTGTGCTATTATTCATAGAATGATTACCGGTATTAGTAAGAAATCCATGTGATTGAACATTAGGGGTGGAAATATGTTTATAGCATTGTTTTTGTTGTGGGTGATTTTTAATGGAAGATTGACTCTTGAGATAGCAGTTTTGGGACTGGTTATAAGTGGGGCAATCTTCCTTTTTATTTGTAAATTTATGGATTACAGTATCAGAAAAGAAAAAATTTTCATGGTGCTTGTTCCGGGTATGATTAAATATTTCTTTATTCTTTTATGGGAAATTGTCAAAGCAAATTTTCAGACAGCCGGATTCGTTTTGAATCAGAAGATTGAAGTTGAACCGGTGATTATTCACTTTACGGCACCGCTTGAAAGTAAATTCCTTCAGGTAGTGCTTGCAAATTCGATAACACTTACTCCGGGTACGATTACGGTCAATATTGAAAAAAATGAGTTTACGGTTCATTGCCTTGATTCTACCCTTGCTGATGGTATAGAGGATTCGATTTTTGTAAGAGAATTGGTTAAAGCCGAAGAAAGGATTAGGAAAATAAAATGAGCAGTGTAGAAGTTGCATATGATGTTTTATATACCGGCGTGATGATTTGTTTTGGTATTCTTATTATGTTTGCATTGATTCGTGCTGTAATAGGACCAAAGATTGCCGATCGTTTGATGGCGATTAATATGATTGGCACAATGACAATAATTATGATGGCGATTGTGGCATTGAAACTTAATGAGGATTATCTCTTTGATATTTGTATCATTTATGCCATGATAAGTTTCCTTTCGGTTGTTATTTTGACAAAGGTATATATGGGCGTGCACGAAGAAAATAACTTAAAGAAGGCGAAAGCAAGCAAGAAAATTGCGAAAAATTCAGAACTTCCAACTATTGAAGAAATGATGGTAAAGGAGGAGGAAACGTGATGGAATGGATTAGATTTGTGTTTGCTGCAATATGTATTGTATTTGCTACTGTTATGGAAATTATTGCGGTTTTTGGCGTTTTCAAATTTAAATTTGTAATGAACCGAATGCATTCCGCGGCAATCGGTGATACTCTTGCGTTAGGCCTTATGGTACTTGGAATTATCATCATAAAAGGTTTTAGTTACAGTTCCTTAAAAATCATTCTTGTTCTTGGCTTTTTGTGGCTTGCTTCTTCTATATCAAGCCATGTGATTGCAAAAATGGAAGTAACTATAGATGATGATGCGGTTCAGAATGAATGCGAGGTGCAGGAGTAATGAAATTTTTTATTTTTATGCTTTTAGTGTTTCTTGTGTGCTGCGCTATTGCAGCATGCCTACATAAAACTCTGCTTACGTCGATTATTATTTTTATGGCATACAGTTCTATAATGAGCATTATTTGGGCACTTTTGGAGTCGCCGGATTTGGCTATTACCGAGGCTGCGGTTGGTGCCGGAGTAACGAGTATTTTGTTTTTCGTTACTCTTAAGAAAATTCGTGCTATCGAACACTTTGAGATGGATGACTACACTGATTTGAATGCGGAATTTCGTGGTCAGAAGAAAATAGAGGAGAGTACAAATTCCAATGCGTCTTCTGTAGGGGAGGGTGTAAATGAGTAAGAAACGTGAAGATTACAGACATACTGTTTACAGTCGTATAGAGAATTTTGTTGATGGGCGCGAGGAGTTTCTTTTTGACGGCCGGAGGTTAAACAGGGAGCACAGAAATATCAAGGCTCTTGAACAAACTCTCAGCGAGGCGGCTGATATTTTGGAAATGAAAGAGGAAGAGAGACGAATTTTTGATATTACTCAGCCTAATGATTTCCTTCGTAGATTTTTGAAACGTTATACGGTTATTTCGGTGTGCGTTTGTGTGGTGATACTCATTATGCTTTTAATTACCGTGTCGTGGCTGCCAAGATATGGTATGGCAGATAATCCGGCAAATAATGAGGTTATTGAGCGATATATAGAAAGCGGTCAGGAGGAAACCGGAGCGGTAAATATTGTAACAGGTCTTATTCTTAATTACAGAGGATTTGATACGATGGGCGAGACGCATGTACTTTTCATTGCTGCAAGCTGCGTTATGATTCTTCTGTTTGTTTCCGAAGAGGAACAGAAAAAATCAAATTTTGCGAATGACCGAATGTTTGAGCCAAAGAAAGACATAATTGTTCAAAAAGTGGCTGGTTTTCTTGTGCCTGTGGTTTTTATGTTTGGGGTATATGTGATTCTTAATGGACACTTGTCTCCGGGCGGCGGATTTTCGGGCGGTGCCATGATTGGTGCAGGTCTTATTCTTTATGTGTCTGCATTTGGATTCAAAAAGACAGAGCGATTCTTCAATGAACATGTATATAAAGTTGCCAAGGTTTCGGCACTTTGTTTCTATGTTACCTGCTTAAGTTACTATTTCTATATGGGATCGCATGGGTTTGACAATCATATTCCGCTTGGCACTCCCGGAAATATTATAAGCAGTGGCTTGATTCTTTTTATAAATATTTTTGTGGGTACTGAAGTTGCATGTACAATGTATTCTTTCTATGCTTTGTTCAGAAAGGGAGGACTTTAAATTGTTTGGACCGAATCTTGCTACAAATTATTTTGAGGTTGCATCGGTAATTTTGTTTGCCGTAGGTTTTACGACATTGTTGCTTCATCAAAATCTGATAAAGAAAATAATGGGATTTAATATTATGGATACGGCAATATATCTCTTCCTTGCAGCGAAGGGATATATATTCGGACGCAAGGCACCTATTGTTGTTGACGGGGTTGAACGTGTGGAAGAGTATATTAATCCTATACCTGCCGGTCTTGTACTTACGGGTATCGTGGTTTCTGTTTCAGTTACAGCATTAATGCTGGCAATTACCATAAGGCTTTATCGTAGATATCATACTCTCAATATGGATGAAATTTCTTTGCGTGCCAAGAAGGGGGAATATTGATGGACGTTATTCGGAATTTTCCGCCTTACAGTATAATTTTATGTTTGGCGGGCGGTATTATTTGTTCGGCAATCAAAGGTAAGGTTGCAAGACGTTTTACAATTACATTGCTTAGTATAGTGTGTATCATGAATGCATGTGTTTTGATTTATACGACTAAAACACATGAAGCATTTGTATATGTGATGGGTAAATTTCCGGCACCATGGGGTAATGAACTTCGTGCGGGGTGCCTTGAGGGCCTTATTGCAACGTTTTTCTGTATAATCATGATTCTGTCTCTTATAGGTGGGATACGAGGACAGGATGATGATATTTTACCGTCGCGAATGAACCTTTATTTTATAATGGTAAATTTGATGATGAGTTCATTGCTCGCACTTGTTTATACAAACGACTTGTTTACAGCATATGTTTTTGTGGAAATCAATACTATGGCGGCATGTGCATTGATTATGATTCGAAATAATGGACATACGATTGTTGCTGCGACGAAGTATATGATTATGAGTCTGTTGGGTTCGGGTTTGCTTCTTATAGGAATTTGCATTCTCTATGATATTACCGGGCAACTGCTGATGCCGAATATTAAAATTGCGGTTAATGAACTTGCTAAAACAGGTGAGTATGCAATTCCTTTAACGGTTGTTATCGGCTTGATGAGTGTTGCACTTGCCATTAAAAGTGCACTTTTCCCGTTCCATAGCTGGTTGCCGGAGGCTTATTCATATTCAACGGCATCTTCTTCCGCAATACTTTCTTCGTTGGTAAGTAAGGGATACATTTTCCTTCTTATAAAGATTTTCTATCGCGTAATTGGATTTGATGTTATGAATTCTCATAAGATTACGAATATTCTTTTTATATTCGGTATTGTGGCTATGATTATGGGTTCGGTTACCGCAATAAGACAGCATGATGTCAGACGGTTGATAGCTTTTTCATCGATAGCACAGATTGGGTATATTTATATGGGAATCGGTCTTGGAAATATGGCAGGTATGGTGGCTGCGATTTTCCATATAATGTCTCATGGTGCAACAAAGTCAATGCTGTTTATTTCTTCACGTGGTCTTGTTGAAGTGTCCGATAGAAGTAAGGATTTTCATTATCTTAAGGGCGCGGCATTTCGCAACAAGCCGGCAGGTGTAGCCTTTGCTGTAGGTGCCTTTTCAATGGTTGGTATTCCACTTCTTGCCGGTTTTACTTCGAAGGTTTATTTTGCAGAAGCTGCGATGACTGCGGTTGATGCCAAAATGTGGATTGCTATGATTACGCTGGCAATCAGTACAATATTAAATGCGATTTATTTTATTCGTGCGACAATTTCGATATACACCCCGCGCAATATGGAAATGTTAAATCCTTCGTATAAACCGAGTAGAATGGCAACAATTGCACTTACTGCATTTGTTGTTCTCAATTTGATTCTTGGTACAATGTCTTATCCTATTGCGCTCACAATTCAGAATGGGCTTAAGGTGTTTGGATGATTCTTTGATTAGTTCTTTGAATATAATTTCGAAAGGAAAGCATAGTAATGGTTCTGTGGAATTTGACAAAAGATGTGTCAATCTGTTTTAAACCGGATACGCTGGGAATCTTTTTCCTTGTTGTAACAATTATTCTTTGGGTTATGAATCTTATTTTTTCTGTTGAATATATGAAAGATGCGAAGCATAAGGTCAGATACAATGTGTTTTATTGTTTGACCTTGCTTTCAATGATTGGTATTTGTGTTGCCGGGAATTTGATTACGATGTACATGTGCTATGAACTGATGGCAATTTTTGCTGTCCCTCTTGTTGTGCACAATCAGACAGAAGAAGCTATTGCGGCTGCCAAGAAGTTTCTTTACTATTCTATGGGTGGTGCTTTCCTTGGATTGTCGGGATTTTTTGTGATGTATAATTACGGGGATTCACTTGATTTTATTCCGGGCGGTACTCTTAATATTGGGAAAATCGCAGGACATGAGCAGTTAATATTAGTAATTACTTTACTTGTGATTATTGGTTTTGGATCTAAGGCGGGACTGTTTCCGTTGCATGCGTGGTTACCTACTGCACATCCGGTAGCACCTTCACCTGCGTCGGCATATCTTTCGGGTAATATTACAAAGATGGGTGTGTTTGTAATAATTCGATTTATTTTCTATCAAATCGGTGTTGATTTTGTTAGGGGTACATGGGTTCAGTATGCATTTATGGGTCTGGCAATGTTTACTATTGTTATGGGATCTATGTTGGCTTACAAAGAGGTAGTATTCAAGAAACGTCTGGCTTATTCTACCGTCAGTCAGGTAAGCTATATCTTACTTGGGATTGCCACACTTAATCCGATCGGTTTTATGGGTGCTCTTCTTCATGTTGTATTTCATTCGTTTGTAAAGAATACGTTGTTCCAGGTCGCAGGTGCGATAATACATAAGACCGGTTTGACAAATGTTAGTGATTATAAGGATATTGCAAGAAAAATGCCGATTACAATGTGGTGTTTTACACTTGTTTCATTGACTCTTGTTGGAGTTCCGCCAACGAGTGCTTTTGTAAGCAAATGGTATCTGGCACAGGGTTCACTCAGTACGGGAATAAAGTGCCTTGCATGGCTTGGTGCACTTGCACTTATTATAAGCGCGCTCCTTACAGCGGGGTATTTGCTTAGTATTACCATCAAAGCATTTTTCCCGGGTGAGGAATATTACAGTCAAGAGGTTAAGAAAATTAACCCCAATTTATATATGTTAATACCGATGATATTGATGACTATCGTGGCAGTAGTGCTTGGTATTTATCCTGCACCGGTTATGACACTAATCAATAAGATTGTTAGCAGTTTATTTCAGTGAGAGAAGCCCCCATTTCTATAAGTGTGGGATTGACAAATTAGTCTCAGTGGGGGTTCAATCTCCCACTGAGATAAACGCTCCGCGAGGATGAGCAGGGATTCGGATCTGAATATTGTCAGCTGAAGCTGACACGAATCCCGCGCCAAGACGCGCGAGCGAGTCTTGAATTTAGGAGGAATCAAGATGAGCAAGTATATGATCCTGTTTCCAATTGTGTTTCCTTTGGTAGCAGGTGCAATATTACCTTTATTTAAATTTGAAAAGCGAAGCAACAGAAATATATATACGGAATTGGTTACTATAATTAATTCCTTGGTTGTATGGCTTTTGCTCTTTAAAGGACCAAGCGGGTCATACAGGGCATTGAATCTTGCGGGCGATTTGGAAATCACATTTCATATCGATGGGCTTGGTTCTGTTTTTGCCGGACTCATTTCTGTTTTGTGGCCGCTTGCAACTCTGTATGCGTTTGAATATATGGAACATCATGGAAAGGAAAATACATTTTTTGCGTTTTATACAATGACCTATGGTGTAACTGTGGGCATTGCGTTTGCCGGGAATCTTATGACACTTTATATGTTTTATGAGATGTTAACTCTGGTGACGTTACCGCTTGTGATGGCAGGAATGAGTCGTGAAGCGATTATTGCCGGTCGAAAATATATTCTGTATTCGATGGGTGGGGCGGCATTGGCTTTCATCGGATTCATTTTTATTTTTACATATGGTACGAGCATGAATTTTGTACCGGGCGGAGTTCTTACCGGAGCGGCAGTTGAGGGACGCGAAGTGCTTCTTCGAATTGTTTACGTGCTTGCGGTACTTGGTTTTGGTGTCAAGGCAGCAATTTTTCCTTTTCATGGATGGCTCCCGACTGCTTCGATTGCACCGACACCTGTAACCGCGCTTCTTCATGCTGTTGCCGTAGTTAAGGCAGGTGCATTTGCAATTATACGAATTACCTACTATAGCTATGGTACTGATTTTCTTAAAGGGACAATTGCACAGCATGTTGTAATGGGATTTGCAATTGTAACAATTGTTTTCGGATCTGTGCGAGCGGCCAAGGAACCACATTTTAAACGCCGGCTTGCTTATTCTACCGTCAGCAATTTGTCGTATATTGTATTTGGAGCATCGTTGATGTCACCATTGGGATTCACGGCGGCTTTAAGCCATATGATTTTTCACGCATTGATTAAGATTACGTTATTCTTCTGTGCAGGTGCGGTACTTGTTAAGACACGTAGGGAATTTGTGAGGGAATTAAACGGTATGGGATATAAAATGCCGATTACGTTTGTAACATTTACGATAGGCGCGCTGTCGTTAATAGGTGTTCCACCTTTTGCAGGATTTATCAGTAAATGGAACCTTTGTACAGCGGCTATTGCCGAAGGTTCACTTATGGCATATATCGGAGTTGGTGGATTGCTTGTTTCGGCATTTTTCACTGCGGTTTACATGATGGGTGTAGTATTCAGAGCATATTTCCCGCGTGAGGATTTTGATATGAATACTATTAAGAAAATTAAGGATCCCAGCATTAGAATGACGTTACCGTTTGTGGTTTTTACTGCCGGAATGATTGCAATGTGTTTTGCTGCTCCAAAGCTGCTTAATTATTTTGAAATGATTGCAACTGAATTCTGATTTGGTTAATACTTAAAATTACAGATAAAATGTACGAAATAACGTACAGCACATTGAAAGGACAGGAATATGCTACTTGCGTTAACGTTCGGACCTATGGGCGCCGGAATAATTAGTTACATAATAGGACAAAAGAGTAAGAAGGTTAGAGACTATTTTGCGGATATTTGTGCCGTCCTTGAGATTGCTTTGTTGATATATCTTTCGATGGGTGTTATTAACGGCAGTATTTTGGAAGCAAAGATTGATTGGATGATGTCACTGTCCATTAATTTAAAACTTGATGGATTTCGCGTTGTTTACGGACTTGTTGCGGCATTCATGTGGGCGGTAACTACGATTTTTTCCGGCGAGTATATGCAACATTACAGTAGAACGAACAGATATTACATGTTTTTCCTGATTACTTTGGGTGCGACTGTTGGTGTGTTCCTTTCGGCGGATTTGATTACTACGTTTTTGTTTTTTGAAATAATGTCATTTACTTCCTATGTCTGGGTAGCACATGATCAGACAAAGGATGCATTAAGGGCAGCGGAAACTTATCTTGCGGTTGCTGTTATCGGAGGTATGATAATGCTGTTTGGATTGTTCCTTCTTTATGACATTGCGGGAACACTTTCTATGGATGAACTTTATGCCGCTGTAAATAATGCGCTCGCAGAGAATCCGGAGGCGGTAAGTAAATTGTATGTTTCAGGTGCTTGCATGTTAATTGGATTTGGCGCCAAGGCCGGTATGTTTCCGCTTCATATATGGTTGCCCAAAGCTCATCCCGTCGCACCGGCACCGGCTTCTGCTTTACTTTCCGGTATACTTACCAAATCGGGAATTTATGGTGTGCTTGTAATCAGCAGTGAGATTTTTCTTCATGACTATGCATGGGGATTGACTATTCTTGTGCTTGGAACGATTACAATGTTTGGTGGTGCGCTTCTTGGCGTATTCAGTGTTAATTTAAAGAGAACGCTTGCCTGCTCATCCATGTCACAGATTGGTTTTATTCTTGTCGGCATCGGAATGCAGGGAATACTCGGAGAAGCTAATCAGCTTGCAATACGTGGAACGATTCTCCATATGATCAATCATTCACTTATCAAGCTTGTGTTGTTTGTGGCAGCAGGTATTGTGTATATGAATTTACATAAACTTGATTTAAATGAAATCCGAGGTTTTGGTCGTGGAAAGATAATTCTTACGACAGCCTTTGCGATCGGTGCTTTGTCTATAAGCGGTGTTCCTATGTTCAGTGGTTATATCAGTAAGACTTTATTGCATGAATCGATTGTTGAATACATGAATGAAGTCAGTGGTACTTCAATGTATTGTGGCTTCAAGATTATCGAATGTATTTTCTTGATTACCGGTGGTATGACATTTTGCTATATGCTTAAGCTTTTTGTTGCTGTGTTTATAGAAAAGCCGGTGTCGGATTGCAAAATGGCAAAAGTAAAGAAACAAAAAAATAAATCTTATAAATCTAAACAAACATATATGAATGCTCAAACTGTTTTGGCAATTTCGTTGGCTGCGCTGATTCTTTTTGTTCTTGGCATCTGCCCATATAGAATGATGGATAAGATTTCTTTACTGTCGATGGATTTTTGTCATGGTGTATCTGAAATAGAGCGTGTTAATTATTTTGGTTTTACAAATTTAAAAGGTTCTGCCATCTCATTGACCATTGGAGTCGTGCTGTATGTATTGTTTGTTCGCAAATGCCTGGTGCGTACGAATGAAAAAGGGGAGCGGGTATATGTGGATTTGTGGCCTCAGTGGTTTGATATTGAGAATTTGATTTATCGACCGCTGATTCAACAAATAATTCCGTTTGTATTAGGATTTATTTTCAGAGTGTTTGACCGATTGGTGGATTTTGTTGTTTTTATTTTAAACGGAAATATACTCAAAATGGTAGAACCCAAGCGTCCGCTTCTTTTTGGAAATTGGTTTACTCATCTTGTAGGGCAACTGCTGGATAATGTTGTTATGATTAAGAACAGAACAATTAACAGAAAGAATCCGGCTACCAAGGATTATGAGAAAAGACTTGCCTATGCCTTTGATGCTGTTGTTAAGAAGAGTCGACTTGTCGCTAAGAGTGTTTCTTTTGGTCTTATGATGTTCAGCCTTGGCTTGATACTTACGCTCATTTATTTGCTATTTGTAATGTCATTTAATGTAGCATAATTTCATTAATATATGTTATCATTGTGAAATGCAAGAATAATTATTGTCGGTCAGGTACTGTGCTGTAACGAATAATTGTTGCTGCTTTGACTACGAGAATGTGATTTGAATAATTGTTACCGGGAGGTTTAACAGTAACTAACAAATAACTTTGCCGGAGGGAATGATGATGAATGCTGATGAATATAGAAACTCATTGAAGAAACGGACTGCAATTAAAAATAAGGGTGTGTCGGGTTTGGATAATAAAAATAGTGAATCGGAAAAAGAAATGCTTATGAGGGAACCAAAGAAAAAGTCCGGTGATAAGCGTAATGAAGAAGATAAAACCGTAAAGCACAAACGACATGAAATTCCAAAGGAACATGTGGGGGGTGAAATGGCAAGTAAAATCAGTGCTTCGGTAAGAAACGGTGAGCGTGTAAACTCAGAGAGACAAGACGAAGCGCCAAGACATAAGAAACAAGACGAAGCATTAAGACATAGGAAACAGAACGAAACGCCAAGACATAAGAAACAGGACGAAGAATCAAGACATAGAAAACCGGATGAAACGCCAAGGTATAAGAAACAGGATGAAGAATCAAGACATAGAAAACCGGATGAAACACCAAGGCATAAGAAACAGGATGAAGAATCAAGACATAGAAAACCGGATGAAACGTTAAGACATAAGAAACAAGATGAAATAATGAAATCTAAGAAACCCAAAAGGTCAAATGAAGTCGTAAGACCTAAAAAGTCAAATGAAGTCACAGAACCTGTGGGACAAAATGGTGTTACCGCATTTGAAAAATCAAATGAAATTGCAGAAGTTAATAAGCCGCGCACGAACAATAGTATTGATGGTAAAAAGACCAATATGGTCAATGAAACGCCTTTGATTGATGACGATAGCAGGAAGATAATACACATTCTCATTCTTGCTATTGAAGTGGTTGTACTTATTATCATTGTCTGTGTCATAGTTAATTTGCGTCGGAAGATTACAAATAAGGATTTTGATCTTACTGCAAGCGGTGTTGAAGCATTGACTGAGGAAGCGAAAGAAAATTCTCAAGATGCCAAGGCGGTTGATGAAGGTACTGACAATCTCGAAAATGATGTTTTAGATACTGATGATATGTCTACAACTCAGGAAGAGGTGTTACTTGAGGATGATACTGCAGATCCGGTCGCCAATTCAGTAAGTGTTGATAACGAGAACTTTTCACTTACGTGTTCAAATGTTGAGGTTACGATTGATACAAACGGTGAACCGATGGCACTTATATATTTCATGTATTCTAACAAGACGGAAACGCCGCTTTCCATGTCTGAGGTTTTTCCACCGTCGGTTACACAGGGTGGAGAAATGTGCGAAACTTATGCTTCGATGGAAACGTATCCGGATGAGTTCTACAATAAGGATACACAAATATCAGGTGGAAAAAGTTTAAGCTGTTGTTATGCGGTTTCGCTTAAGGATGCAATTACACCGATTATGTTGACTGTGCATGATAATTATGAAAGTTTTTCGGATATAGGTACAGAAGAAATTAAGATTCAGTAATTGACTCTTTGACAGGTAGTATTGAGAATATGACAAAATGTAAATTTGCACTTTATTTTTTTGTTAAGTGTGGTATTATAAAAGCGCTAACTTTTTGGTTGGCGCTTTTATGGTATATTTGTGCACCTATAGAAGTGGTAGTCTCTGAATGAGACATAAATGAGTGCTTTAGGAGGTTGTTAGTGTGAAAAAGATGAAAAAAAAGAACAAAATGAAAATTTTGACAGTTGGTGTAGTTGTTTTTGTCTTAGTGATTGTTATTGGTGCGGTGGTATTCCTGCTTAAATCTTTAAAGACATTGGACTCTATTGCGCTTGTTGCGCAATTTGCTGAAACTGAACTGGATACAAATCAGGATTACACTTTCAGTGTAGAGGGAACACCATCAAGAGCCAAGCTCAAATCGCTGGAGTATATGGTTGAGTTTGCTGATTCAACAGGTGCAGTTACTACTTCAACTACTGTGTTTAAGGAAGGAACAGATTCTTCTTCCGCTGTTTTACATACCGTTGAAGAAGGAACAATTACTGTGTATGTTAAGAAGGATAAGATTAAGAGTAATTATTTGACTTTTGCCGTTGTAGATGCTCAAAAGCGTGCTGAAGAAGAAGCAAAAGCACAGGCTGAACTTGAAGCGGCAGCAGCTGCGGAGGCCGAGGCTGCGGCAACAGCAGTAGCGGAGCTTGATGAGGAAAATGAGCAGTATGCTATGGTTGCAAGTGATAAGGTTAGAATGAGAGCAGAGCCAAATACCGATTGCGAGATAGTCCGAACATGTGATGTCGGCGAATCTTATCTGCGAATTGAAGAAGTAGATGATTGGACAAAGGTTGATTTTAATGGTCGTGAATGCTATATAAAGACGGAATTTGTTAAGATTGTAACAAAGGAAGAGGCTGAAACCGCCAAAGCCGAACTTCAGGCAGAGGCCGAAACCAAAAAAGTAGAGGAAGAAGCAGAAAAGAAGAAAGAAGAAGAAAAAAAGAAGGAAGACGAAAAGAAGAAAAAAGAAGAAGAAACTAAAAAGGAAGAAAATGCGCAGGCAACAACAACTGTTCAGCCTGTAGCTCAACAAGTAGAACAGGCACCGGTTGCACCGGCTGAACCTGCTGCTCCTGTTGCTCCTGCAGGTACGGTTACAATTAATTGTAAAGATGGTGCCGGACAGTTTACCAAAGCAGAATATGATTATTTCGTTGCAACATGGAGCTACACTGGAATGGCTGACGAAATGATGACACATCATTCGGTTGCTGAACTTCATGATTTGTATAATAAAACTCATTAATTGATTATAATGATTGGGGCTCGCAATTATACTTACGTACAATTGCGGGTCTCTTTTTGTAACAAAGCTAACTGATTTGAGGTGAATATTGTCAGCTGAAGCTGACCAAAATCACGCGCCAAGACTCGCGAACGAGTTTTGAATTGCAGATAGTTTGGAATTGTTTGGAGGAAGGTAACGGAAATATGATAAATACGACTTTATGCTATATACGAAATAATGATAAATTTCTTATGTTGCATCGAAATAAAAAAGAGAATGATATCAATGCTGAAAAATGGATTGGAATCGGTGGGAAGTTTGAAATAGATGAGAAGGTTGAGGAGTGCCTTAAACGAGAAGTTTTTGAGGAAACAGGTCTTACACTTATTGAGTATGAATATGTGGGTTTGATTAAATTTGAATCTGATATTTATGAGGCAGAGGATATGTATCTCTTCCTTGGAACGAAATATTCGGGCGAACTTATTGAGGATTGCAATGAGGGGACTCTTGAATGGGTTGCTGAGTCGGAAATTTTCAAACTTCCAACGTGGGAAGGTGATAGATATTTTCTTGAAGCAATGTTACAGGGGCGTCGTAATCTGAATATGACACTTGTTTATGAAGGTGATGCCCTTGTAAAGATTACGGATGATGTTAATGATGTGTTATTACATAAGTCATCACTTATTACTTCGCAACATGGATTTTCTACAAGAGTGGGTGGCGTGAGTGACGGAATATTCAAGAGTATGAATCTTAACACACATTGCGGTGACGTTAAAGAGAGAGTAATGGAAAATTGGAGAAGATATCTTAATGCTTGCGGTATTGGATACTCCCCGATTGTGTGTGGTGAACAGGTACATGGAAATACGGTTCGTATCGTAACGGAGTCAGATGCCTTTTATCCGTATGAAAATCCCAATATAAGTAAATGTGATGGATACGTGACTGCGCTTAAAAATTTGCCGTTGTGTGTTTTTTCGGCTGATTGTGCAACTGCACTGCTTGAGGATAGTAAAGCAGGAGTGATAGGTGCGATTCATTCCGGTTGGAGAGGTACGGTTACCGATATTGAAAAGGAAGTCATTGCGAAAATGATTTCTTTAGGCGCGGATTTGGAAAATATACATGTTGCTATTGGACCTGCGATTGATGGGTGCTGTTTTGAAGTTGGTGAAGAGGTTGTTCGTGCTGTTGATATTTTACTTGGCGAAAATGTAAGTAAAAATATGTACCATAAAAAGGATAATGGTAAATACATGCTTGCTTTGAGAAAGACTGTTGAACTGCGTTTCCTTCAGCTTGGAATACTTCGTGAAAATATGGAAATTGTCGGTGGATGTACAATGTGCAATCATGATTTGTATTTTTCACATCGCTACACGAATGGTAAACGCGGAACAATGGCAAGTGTGATTATGCTTAAATAGGGTGGTGCAAAATATGGAATGCGTATAATCTGACTTTGGGGCGATGTTCTATTACTGCTTTCTTGGTACAGGATATTTTGGGCGGCGTGGTATTTGCATTTATTACGAATAACAGGAAAATCTAACTTTTTATAGAAAGAAGTTGACAGCTGAGTTGTTGTATGCTACCATAGTAGGGTCGGTTTTGGAAATGATATATAGGGGATTGGTCAAATGGTATGACAGAAGTCTCCAAAACTTTTAGCGGGAGTTCGATTCTCTCATCCCCTGTTTAGAAGCCTGATTTTACTGATGTTTCTCAAGAATGGTACTCAAAAGTACTCACAAAAGTACTCACAAAAGTACTCACCAGACTATTACGAAAGGAGAAAAG
>JAZLIP010000097.1:0-16196 GCA_045617445.1 Lachnospiraceae bacterium
AACCGGGAGCGTTGAACATCTGTCTGAAAGCCAAACGACCGATACGACCAAAACCATTAATTGCTACTTTTACTGCCATGTATTTTTCCTCCTAGAAATGAATTTTATTATGCACGTGACTACCACGTACTAACATTCAGTAAACAATATTTTAAACAATTAGTGCCAAAAAAACAAGAGCAATTTTACATAATCGCCATTATTTTAGAATAATTTTATTGTGCAACTATTCCAAACGGCGTATAAACAAGTTTTTCCATTTCACCCATCCAGCGTAAAGAATTGCGGCTTGCGTTTCGTATAAACCGCGTAATTCTTAAACCCTGCATCACATAAGAAATCCTTCGCACGTGCAAATTCCGAGGCAATGTCTTCCGGCACATGTGCATCCGAACCTATCGTAATTATTTCTCCGCCCATTTCCCTGTATCGTTTCAACACATCGTAGCAGGGATTCGGTTCATTCTTAAGCTTTCTGAACCCTCCCGTATTAAGTTCAATTCCGCATTTTTTGTCAATAATTACTTTAAGTATTTCATCGATTATATCAGAGTAATCGGCATATTTATAAAACTTATTTTTATTCGGACCATATCTTACCACATAATCAAGATGTCCCAAAACATCAAATTCTTCAAAACACCTAACCGAAATCAGCATTTCTTCAAAATATTGTCGATAGACTTCCTTTTCTTCGCTACCACGGTAAATATCAGGATAGTAAACATCCATACCCTGTAACAAATGTTGCGAACCGATGACAAAATCAAAAGGATACTTTTCGATATATTCTTTGTTACGCGCAACAAGATGTTTCTGAAACCCAAACTCAACCCCAAAATTAATTTGAATTTGTTTTTCGTACTTTTCCCTGCATTCCGTAATTTTCTCCATATAAGCATCCGTATCAAGTTCAAACGGATTCTCTCCGTCTGTAAGTGGAAAATCAATATCCATATGTTCGGTAAAACACATACTTTTAAGTCCAAGCGAAATTGCTTTTTCAATTTGCAATTCCATAGGTGTTTCCGAATCCCCCGAAAAAATCGAATGTAAATGCTGATCTGCTAAAATCATAGTACGCTTCCTTTCTAACGGGCGCAAATAATTCCGCCGGCGTATACATGATTGTTTTCATACATAACAACTGATTGCCCCTTCGTTACGGCGCGCACCGGTTCTTCAAATTCGACACGGTATACTCCGTTTCCTTCATAAAAGGCACGAGCCATTGTTCCTTTGTGAGCATATCGTATTCTGCAAAGCAATTGCTTGTTTTCTTCAATTTTCTCAACTGCCATACAGCAAACGTCTTTAATTCGCAGCTCACGGCTAAAACAATCCTCATTATCGCCTATGACAACGCAATTGTTTTCTTTATCTATATCAACCACAAACACAGGATGTCCCATGCTCAAATTCAAGCCCTTACGTTGTCCGATAGTATAATGCTCAATCCCTTTGTGAATGCCAAGTATATTACCGTTAATATCCACGAAATTACCTTCGCCCAAGAATCTCTCCGAGACGTTTCTCTTTAAAAATTCAGCATAATCATTATTTTCTACGAAACAAATATCCTGACTATCAGGTTTGTTTGCGACTTCTAAATCAATTTGCGACGCCATCATCCTGACTTCTTCTTTGTCTATCCCTGCAAGTGGCATAACGGTCTTGGCAAGATGTTCCTGCCGCAACCGATATAAAGCATATGACTGATCCTTATAAGGCGCAATATTTACAGTATATCTTCCGTTATCAAGCTTTAACACGTTTGAATAATGACCTGTTGCAATTTTATTTACGGAAAGTTTTTCCGAAAGTTCGTAAAGTTTCTCCCACTTTATGAGACTGTTACACATAATACATGGATTAGGTGTCTCTCCCTTAAGAAAAGTGTCACAAAAATATTTAATTATGTTTTCTTCAAATTCTTTTCTGCAATCAATCACAATATGTTCAATCCCAAGCTTGTCACATACTGTTTTGGCATCTTCAATTTCTTTTTCAGAATTACCATACATAATTTCGGTAACCCCGACCACTTCATATCCCTGTTTTTGAAGCAAATATGCCGAAACCGACGAATCAACGCCGCCCGACATACCGACTATAACTTTCTCTTTCATAACACTTTATCCTTAATAAAATGACTCACCCTCTCGGATGAGCCTTTGTATATACATCTCTTAAATGATTGCTGTTCATAGTGGCATATATCTGCGTAGTTGAAATATCCGAATGTCCAAGCATTTCCTGCACAGACTTAAGATCCGCACCGTTCTCCACCAAATGTGCCGCAAACGAATGTCGTAAAGTATGTGGTGTAATATCAGATTCTATACCTGCTTTTTGTGCATAAAATTTAATCAGTTTCCAAAATCCCTGTCGGCTCATCGGCTTTCCCGAGCAATTAACAAACAAAATCCCCGATTCCTTTTCTGCAATCATATCCGCTCTTGCAGACCTGATATATTTTGTAAGTGCATCCCTTGCCGCAATGCCAAACGGAATCATTCTCTGCTTATCATTATCCTTGCAATTCAAATAACACATTTTAAGATTGACATCATTAACTTCAAGGTTAATCAATTCCGTCACACGAATACCTGTAGCATAAAGCAATTCCAACATCGCCCTGTCACGAATTTCCTTTGCGGTATCACCACTTGGCTGCTCAAGTAATTTAACAACCTCTTCCGCTGTAAGTATTTCCGGAATTTTCTTCTCAACCTTTGGAGCCTTTAACATCAAGGTTGGGTTAAAATCAACCATCCCCTCGTCTACGCAAAACTGAAAAAACGCTTTCACCGAAGCAATATTTCTTGATATTGTTGCAGCCTTAAAGCCTTCGTCGTATAATCCCGAAATATATTCCGCCAAACACTTTTCATCAACTTCATTAAGCGAATTCACCTTTTTTCCATCAAAATAGGTTATCATTTTCTGCAAATCACGCTTGTAAGATTGTTCAGTATTGGAAGACATTTTCTTAACATTATGTAAATATAAAACAAACTGAGCAACTGCACGTTCCATATCAAATTCAACACCCTTCACAACCATAAAAAAAGCCGGTTTCACATCCAGATGATGAATATTATAAGCAGAATTCAAAATAAAATCAATCGGTTTTTTGTGCCATTTTACTAGGTTTTACAGCATTTTTCACATCCTATACAATATGTCGTCCAATGTTTTTTTACAATACCAACATATTGTTAATTAATAATTTCTTTTTTTCTGTATTTTTTCTTTTATATCACATTTTCATTTACATAACTTCACGCAGTTTTACATAATGTTGCCTTTTGTTTTACATAATATCAAGACATTTTTGCCCTATATGCCATCAAACCTGCTATAGTTTTAGCATCAACAATAGTACCGTTTAAAACCATCTGCGTTAATTCGTCAATTGTATACGCATAAACATCAATAAATTCGTCATCATCGAGATGTTGACTTGTTTTACGTAAATTATGTGCAACATAGATATCTATTTTTTCATTACAGAATGCAACCGTCGTGTATAACGACAGCAGAAATTCCACATTTTCCTTCTCCGTATAGTAACCGGTTTCCTCTTCAAGCTCCCTGTGAGCGCAATCAAGCGTCGGTTCATTTACCGAATCACGACCTCCGGCAGGGATTTCAAAGGTATAATCATCAATTGCATTTCTAAACTGCTTAACCATCAATATTCTTCCGTCATCCATAACCGGAATAACTGCCGCCGCACCTTTGTGACTGATAAAATCAAAATTCTCAAGTCGTCCGTCCGGAAGTTGCATTGTATCCTTATAAAAATCAACTATGGAACCGTTAAACGCAAGATTTCTGTCAATTCGTTTAGGATGTAACTCTACACTACTCATATTTTCAATTCCTTCCATTATAAAACCATAGTCATACAAAGAAAGTGCCGACAAGCGGCACCTTTTTATTTTTATTCAAGCACATTCAAAAATTCTTCTATTCTGTCAAGACCTTTTGATATTTGTTCAATCGAAATTGCGTATGACAGTCTAAAGTGATCTGCAAATCCAAAATCAGCACACGGTACAACAGCAACAGCATAATCCGCAAGCAATATCTCAGCAAGTCTGGCAGCACTGCCAATTTGTTCGCCCTTATATTTCTTTAAAAGAGCCTCGCTCGCATCAATAAAAACATAAAACGCGCCCTTGGGTTCTATGGCAGAAAGATAAGGCATCTTTATAACTCTTGAGTACATGTACTGTCTTCTCTTGTCAAATTCCACTTTCATTTCTTCTACAGCATCCATCGGACCTGTCAACGCTTCAAGCGCGGCCTTCTGTGCAATTGAATTCGGATTACTTGTTGCATGGCTCTGAACAGAAGACATTAATTTTGTAATACCTGCATCACATGCGGTGTATCCGATTCTCCAACCGGTCATTGCGTAACTCTTCGACAAGCCGGAACATGTAATTGTACGTTTATAAATCTCATCACCAAGAGATGCGATACTCACATGTTTTTCACTGCCATAAGTTAAATATTCATACATTTCATCAGAAACAACATATATATCATGCTTAACCACAACATCGGCAATAGCCTTCAATTCCTCCACCGTATATACCATTCCTGTAGGATTCGACGGTGAATTAAGCACCAATGCTTTTGTTTTATCAGTAATTGCATCTTCAATTTGCTCAGCACTTACTTTATAGCAATTCTCTTTACTTCCGTAAACAAAAAACGGTACACCGTCCGATAATTTCACCATTTCAGGATAACTCAGCCAATACGGGGCAGGAATAATCACCTCATCAAGTGGATTAAGTAATGCATCAAAAACATTACTTAAACCATGCTTTCCACCATTACTGATTACTATCTGATCCGTAGTATAATCAAGATTATTAAACTGCTTAAGCTTAGCACAAATTGCCTTTTTGAGTTCAACGGTACCGGAAGCGGGTGTGTATTTTGTAAATCCGGTATTGATTGCTTCAATAGCCGCATCACACACATTTTTAGGTGTATTAAAATCAGGTTCTCCGGCTCCAAATCCCACAACGTCAATTCCGTTACTCTTCATTTCTTTTGCTTTTGCAGTAATCGCCAATGTAGATGAAGGTTTTACTGCCTTTGCTTTTCTTGATAATTCTAACATTTCAATCCACCTTTTCAAAAAATTTCAAGACACACTGAGACTAATTTGTCAATCCCCCCACTTATAGAAGTTGGGGCTTCTCTCACTGAGATCAAAAGAGTGCTTCCAAAACTACAATAATCTTAAAGCCACGTGTAAGTATAATATATGGCAAACCATAAAACAAGATTCAAGAAAAAAAAACTATATTTTTTATTGTACTTACACTTTTCCTTACCGTCATACACAAAAACTGCGATACAGCCGAGCTATACCGCAGTTCATACTTTAATCAAACATTAAAGCTTATACTGATTATTCAGCGTCTTCTACAGCTTCTTCAACTTCTTCTGCTGCTTCTTCAACTTCTTCTACGTCTTCTACAGTTTCTTCTGCATCTTCTACTACTTCTTCAGCATCCTCAGCAACTTCCTCAACTGCTTCTTCCATAACCTCATCTGCTGAAACAACTTCTTCCTCAACTTCTTCTGCAAGTTCTTCAACTTCTTCTTCTACTTCCTCAACAACCTCTTCTACATCCTCAACTACTGCTTCGTCAGCTGTTGAAGCACAAGCTGTCATTGAAACCATTGCTGCACCTAACATCATTGCTACTAAAAATTTTTTCATAATATTCTCCTCCTGTTTCCTGCATGAATTTTGTTATTTAGCAGGTACAAGCGAAGTGTAGCATTACACACTGTTATCTACAATGTACATTTTCAATAAAAAATTGCACAATATAGAGATTGTTTTTTTATTTAATATTACCAAACGCGTATTTTGTATAATTCACGCAATATCAGTATATCATTTTTGTGCACATTGTATAGTTACATTCTTTCGGGAGCATCAAAGCCCAATAAGTCAATACACTGTTCAAGAATATTTTTTGTAATAAGCAAGAGTGCTATGTAGCCTTCACGTCTCTTATCATTCTCTTCCGCAAGAATTTTATTCTCATGGTAAAAACGATTAAAAGCATTGGCAACGTCGTAAATAAACGCACATATTTTATGAGGTGCAAGTTCAATATAAGCAGCCTCAATTACCTGATTAAACTTACTCAGTTCAAGCATAAGTGCTTTTTCAGACTCACTCATCACATCATTGAATTTCAAACCGGTACATTCCTTGCCAAGTGCCGCATATTTATTCAGAATCGATTTGATTCTTACTATTGTATATAAGATATAAGGACCGGTATTTCCTTCAAAGGAAGTAAATTTGTCAACATCAAAAATGTAATCCTTCGTTGCCTGATTTGACAAATCACCATACTTAATTGCTGCAAGCGCGACTATTTTGGCAGTTTCACGTGCCTCATTTTCATCAACTTCATGATTGTCGGTAATCTTTGTATACATTTTCTCATTTATATCGGAAATAAGATTCTCAAGACGCATAACACCGCCTTCACGTGTCTTAAAAGGCTTTCCGTCTTTACCGTTCATCGTTCCGAAGCCAAGAAAATCAAGTTTAACATCTTCCCCAAGAATACCTGCCTTCTTAGCGCACCTGAATACCTGAATAAAATGCATTTCCTGCCTCTTATCGACAACATAAATAACCTGACTTGGATCAAAATCCTTCTTCCGTTCCACCAAAGTTGCAAGATCGGTCGTTGTATATAAAGATGCTCCGTCTGATTTAAGAATCATGCACGGCGGAACCTCCTTCTGGTCTGTATCAAGCTTCACATCTACAACAAGTGCACCCTCACTTTCGTAAGCAATGCCTTTATCTTTCATCATCTCAACCATGCCCGGAATATATTCCTGAGCATCGGATTCGCCCTTCCACCAGTCAAAATCAACTTTCAAATTGGAATAATTCTTCTTAAGATCGGCTACAGAAACATTAAGAATATGATTCCACAAAGCTCTGTGTCCTGCTTCGCCCTGTTGTAAAAGGAAAGTATCATTCATTGCCATCTCTTTATATTTCTCATCGGACTTTGACTTTCCCGATGCCGTAGGATATATTTCTTCAAGTTCCGAAATCGTAAACGGCGGTTCCTTATCATATTCGCCTTCAAAATCAGGATTAAAATAAGACAACTCCGGCTTCCTCTCACGAAGTTCGGTCATAATCAATCCCATTTGAAGTCCCCAATCGCCAAGATGAATATCACCAACAACTTCATTTCCCATATATTTGCAAATACGTTTTACCGATTCACCGATAATCGCCGAGCGCAAATGACCTACATGTAACGGTTTTGCAACATTAGGTCCGCCATAATCAATCAAAATACGTTTGTTCTCTGTGGCATTTACACCATACTTATCCGATTCATTCATACAGCTTAAAAATCCCGCAAGATATTTCTCGTCGAGTTTAAGATTAAGAAATCCCGGTGCAATGGCTTCAGCAAAAGAAAACACATCCGGATTCTTGATAACTTCAACCACATCCTTTGCAATCGCAATCGGAGCTTTCTTATATTCTTTGGCGGCTGCCATCGCACCATTACATTGAAATTCGCACAAATCAGGTCTGTTTGAGAGAGTAATTTTTCCATATTTTCTATCATATCCTGCTTTTTCAAAAGCATCTTCCATGTACTCTGATAATTGTTCCAATAAAGTTTTCATATTATTCTCCATTTCATCATTGATTATTTATTAAAGAGCCTCACGATTAAAGGTTCCACATCAATTTCCTTAATCAAAACATCAAGTGCCGATGCTTCTGTATCGGTAAATTTCCTATTTTTTGTCTTAACCGCTCTAATCAGAATATTTTTAGGGGTATGCTCCATATCAATAAATTCAAGCAAAGAAACATCATATCCCTGAGTCTTAAGCACCTCACCTCTAATTCCGTCAGTGAGCAAGGCAGACATTCTTTCCTTAATAATTCCATATTTAAGTACCGGTGAAAGAATTTCAGAATCAATTCCCGCATTAATCTCATGTTGACAGCAAGGTACCGACAATATAACAGATGCACCCCATTTCACTGCCTTGTATAAAGCATAATCTGTAGCAGTATCACAAGCATGCAAAGTAACAACCATATCAGCACTGTCGTCACCTTCATAGTCTTTGATATCACCGTATTGGAAATCAAGCTTGTCGTAACCATATTTATCCCTCAAAGAATTACATTTTCTGATTACATCTGTTTTAAGATCCAGTCCTGTAATTCTAACATCATATCCCCTTTTAACTCTTAAGTAGTAATACATTGCAAAAGTAAGATATGATTTACCGCATCCAAAATCAACAATCCGTACTTCCCTATCCCTAGGTAAGGCTTCCAAAATATCTTCAATAAATTCCAGAAAGCGATTTATCTGTCTGAATTTGTCGTAATTTTTCTTAACAATCATACCATCTTTATTCATAACAGATAAGTCAATAAGGAATGGTAGTGCTACTCCCTCCTCTAATATATACTTCTTCTGTCTGTTATGCGATAATATGGAATATGGTGTATTTACAGCGTTTCTACCGTTTTGACCGTTTTGGTCTTTAGAGTCATTTCTATTTTTCAAACGTTTCTTAATGCTTACATCCAATTTCTTACCGACAAGTACTGTTGCATCAAATTCAACATATTCAATTTCAAGTTGTACAAAATCAGAAGTCATTTTTGAAAGAATGTCTGCTTTTGTTTGTTCCTTACCAATATTCTGATGAGTCACCTGATTGCCAACATAATACGTCACCTGAAACAATATATCCTTTTTTATAAGAACAGGTCGTATCTTAATTTTCTTTAAATCAGATTTCTTATTCCTTATATGCGAAAGAACAATGAGCACAAGCTGCTCATTCAAACACTCCTCAAGGATTTCGGATAATTTATCTAATTTTTCCATATCAACACCCAGCATTTCATCAAGAAACCATTGTATAAGTCATCATTTCATATTTAAGAATGCTACCTTCCATGATAGCTTCCGGGAGCAGCGCTCTTGCAACAAGCTTAATATCTTCCGTAGAGCCATCAGTTCGTTTTAAATCTGCATAATCACCGTTTATGGCAACCACAACATATTCAATTGCTTCAAACATACTATTCCTCTCTTTTTGAAAATACACATCCGCAATAATTCTGTCTATATAATTCATACTTCTTGGACAATTCAATAGAAGTCTTGTATCCGTTTTTCTTTTTAAAATCACCCGGCAGGAACTTTACCTTACTTTCCCCTGCATATTTCTCTACAATACCATATCCTATTTCATTTAACTTTTCAGCATTTTTGAGCGGACTGATAGACAAGGTTGTTGTAAAGAAATCCACGTCATAAAGCTTCGCATATTTAAAAGCCTCCATAAGACGCATTTCATAACATTTGAAACACCTTTCACCGCCTTCGGGCTCTCGTTCCAAACCTTTTGCCATTTCGAAAAAAAGTTCAGGCGCATAATCACATTCAACGATCTTTATTACTGGACAATCCGGCTGATTAGTGTTTGAGGCTTCCTCATTCAGAGTATCTACAAGTCTTTTTTGTTCCAACAAACGCTTCTCATATTCTTCATACGGGAAAATATTAGGATTGTAATAAAGCAAATAAATATCAAAATATTCTTTCAAATACGTCAAAACATAGCTCGAGCATGGCGCACAACAACTATGTAAGAGCAACTTGGGACGTTTTTCAAGACCCGCTATGATTTTTTCAAGTTCTTTCTGATAATTAATTTTGTTCATGTTCTTTACTTCAAACAGCAAAAATCATTAAAATCATGTTCTTACGACCAAAACAGCAAGTGTTCCGCAACAAAAATTACACAATTACTCATGTTTGCATGGTAATTGTGTAATTTTAACGTTCTAAATAATCTTATTTGAAATATTTAACACCCGATTCAAATATTCTCATATCCTGATTACCATAAATATTCATTGCAACGCCGTCATCTCTACGCTCTGAATGTCCCATCTTACCAAAGCATCTTCCATCAGGAGATGTAATACCTTCAATAGCCATATAGGATCCGTTAATATTCCATTCCTCATCCATACTGATATTGCCATTGCAATCACAATACTGTGTAGCTACCTGACCATTATCAAACAGTTTCTTAAGCCATTCGGAATTGGCAACGAAACGACCTTCACCGTGCGAAGCAGGTATTACATAAGTTTCACCAAGCTTAGCCTCTCTGAGCCATGGTGATTTATTTGAAACAACCTTGGTATATACCATCTTGGAAATGTGACGATTTATTGTATTAAATGTAAGTGTAGGTGCTTCATCATTCTGTCCGAGAATATCTCCGTTTGGAACAAGACCTAACTTGATAAGAGCCTGAAAACCATTACATATACCAAGAGCAAGTCCGTCTCTTTCGTTAAGAAGTTTCATAACCTCTTCTTTAATTGCTGCATTTTGGAAAGCAGTTGCAAAGAACTTAGCCGAACCGTCAGGTTCATCACCTGCCGAAAATCCACCGGGGAACATGATGATTTGTGCTTTTGCAATATTCTCCTTAAATTCATCAACTGATTCTCTTATATCATTCGCAGTCAAATTCTTAAATACTCTGGTAATTACTTCAGCGCCGGCACGCTCAAATGCCTTTGTTGAATCATATTCGCAGTTAGTACCCGGAAATACCGGAATAAATACAGTCGGTTTGGCAACCTTGTTCTTACATACATAAACTTTATCGCAATCAAACAACTTGCTTTCTATACTCTCAGTACCCTTTACAGCTTTTGTCGGGAATACTTTCTCAAGAGGAGCCTTCCAAGCATTAAGTGCCTCATCATAGCTTATTGAAACATTTGAATAGCTAAACTTCTTATCATCCGTAACTTCACCGATTACAGTATACGTAATCGCAAGCTTTCCTACACACTCACCGGGAACTTCCGCAACGATTGAACCAAATCCTGCTTCAAACAAAGTCTTTTCATCAATATTATGTTCAAGCTTAACGCCTAAGCCGTTACCGAATGCCATTTTGCTTACAGCAGCAATTACGCCTTTACCGTCAACTGCATATGCAGATACAATATTCTTATTCTTAATATCCTTATTGAATTTCTCGAAAGCATCTTTAATCTCTTCATACTTAGGAAGATCGTATTCATCTCTTGGTGCTTTCATAAGTACAATCTTATTTCCTGCCTTCTTAAATTCAGGAGAAATAATATCGTTCTTCGTTGCAACATCTACAGCAAATGACACAAGTGTCGGTGGTACATCAATGTCATTAAATGTACCGGACATTGAATCTTTACCGCCAATTGATGGCAATCCGAATTGAAGCTGAGCCTCAAATGCACCAAGTAATGCAGCAAAAGGCTGGCTCCACCTTGAGGGTTCCTCGCTCATTCTACGGAAATATTCCTGGAATGTGAATCTGATTTTCTTATAATCACCACCATTTGCAACAATCCTTGCCATAGATTCAAGAACTGCATAAACAGCACCATGATATGGACTCCAGGATGAAAGGTAGGGATCAAATCCATAACTCATCATCGTTACAACATCACATTTTCCTTTAAGAACTGGCAACTTAGCTACCATTGCTTGTGTTTCCGTCAACTGATATTTTCCACCATAAGGCATAAATACCGATCCTGCACCGATAGATGCATCAAACATTTCAACAAGTCCTTTCTGAGAACATACATTCAAATCAGAAAGTGTTGCAAGCCAAGCACCCTTTACATCCTTTAAGGATAATTTATCCGCAACGGCAGGTATTTCATAAGAATCAAAAAACTTCTCATTCTCCTTTGGCATATCTACAAATACATTTGTTTCCTGATGTGCTCCGTTTGTATCAAGAAATGCACGGGAAATATTAACGATTTCTTTATCTCTCCACAGAAGAACAAGACGAGGTTCTTCCGTAACATATGCTACTTCCGTAGCTTCAAGATTTTCTTCTTTGGCATATTTTAAGAACAATTCAACATCTTTCTTCGCAATTACAACGGCCATACGCTCTTGAGATTCCGAAATTGCAAGTTCGGTGCCGTCAAGACCTGCGTATTTTTTAGGAACTTTATCCAGATTGATTCTTAAACCATCTGCAAGCTCACCGATAGCAACTGATACACCACCTGCGCCAAAATCATTGCACTTCTTGATAAGCGAGCTAACCTCGGGACGCCTGAACAATCTCTGGAGCTTACGCTCTGTAGGTGCATTTCCCTTCTGTACTTCGGCGCCGCAAGTATCAATTGATTTTTCTGTATGTGCCTTAGAAGATCCCGTTGCACCACCGCAACCGTCACGACCAGTCTGACCGCCAAGAAGAATAATGATATCCCCGGGATCGGAATTCTCACGAATAACATTTTTTCTTGGAGCAGCACCCATTACAGCTCCGATTTCCATACGTTTGGCAACATACGACGGATGATATATTTCCTTTACGTAACCGGTTGCAAGTCCAATCTGATTACCGTATGAAGAGTAACCGCTTGCTGCACCTCTTACAAGTTTCTTCTGGGGAAGCTTACCTGCAAGTGTATCCTTAAGAGACACCGTCGGATCTGCCGCACCAGTAACACGCATAGCCTGATATACGTATGAACGTCCCGACAACGGATCACGTATGGCGCCACCCAAACAGGTTGCTGCACCACCAAAAGGTTCAATCTCTGTAGGATGATTATGTGTTTCATTCTTAAAGCTTACAAGCCATTCTTCCGTAGTGCCGTCTATTTCAACAGGAACTACAATAGAACAAGCATTGATTTCATCTGATTCTTCCTGATCGTCAAGTTTGCCCTCTTTCTTAAGTTTACGCATCGCAAGCAAAGCAATATCCATAAGACAAACAAATTTGTCATCACGATTTTTAAACATTTCATTATGAATATCAAGATATTCATTGTAAGTATCTTCTATAGGTTTTCTGAAATAACCGTCTTCAAAACTAACATCTTTAAGCTCGGTTGAAAACGTAGTATGACGGCAATGATCTGACCAATATGTATCCAAAACACGAATTTCCGTCATGGAAGGATCTCTTTTCTCTTCCTCACAGAAATAACGCTGTATATGAAGAAAATCTTTAAATGTCATCGCAAGTGATAAAGAATCATAAAGCTTCCTAAGATTACACTCATCCATATCCTTGAAGCCATCAAAAATCACGATATCCTTTGGTTCTTCAAAGTTTGTAACAAGGGTATCCGGTTTCTTAAGACCTGTTTCTCTTGAATCAACAGGATTTATGCAATAATTCTTAATCTGATTAATTTCCTCATCCGTAAGTGTTCCTTCAAAGCAATATGTAACCGCAGTCTTAATAATCGGTTCTTCATCTTCTTTGAGGAATTTAACACACTGAACAGCAGAATCCGCTCTCTGATCAAACTGACCCGGAAGAAATTCAACAGAAAAAATCTTTGAATTTTCTTTTCTTTCAAAATCCTCTTCAAATAAAATATCAACAGGCGGTTCGGAAAAAACGGTAACCTTTGCACGATTGTAGGTTTCCTCCGATAAATTCTCAATATCATATCTAATTAATACACGAACCTTATCAATACTCTTGATACTAAGATAATTCTTAATATCTTCATGCAATTCCTTCGCCTTTACAGCAAAATCATCCTTCTTTTCAACATAAATTCGTCTAACCACTGAGTTCTCCTTCTTTCTTAAAGAAAATAAGTATTCAAATAATGCAATACAAGATTCGGTTGCGAATCTTAGTTTAAAATATGTAAGCAAAAAAATTATATCAAATGGAATAAATGGTTTCAAGTTTGAATCAGGGAATCGTAACCTGTAATGTCAAATTCAAACTATACTTTATTTTCTTAAATGAAATTAATTGCATCACGCACATTCTCAACCCCTATAATATTCATATCGGCGGGCTTATTTCTCACAGTCGTGAGAACGCTTTTTGGAAGCAATACGGTCTTAAATCCAAGTTTATATGCCTCAAGCACTCTTTCGTTAGGCATGCTTACACTTCGCACCTCTCCGCTTAAACCTACTTCACCAAATGCAATCAAATCCGAAGCAATCGGTTTATTTTTGTAACTTGAAACAGCAGAAAGTACTATTCCCAAATCAATCGCAGGTTCCGTAATTTTAATTCCACCGGCAATATTTATGTAAGCATCACATTCCGATATTTTATATCCTACACGTTTTTCAAGTACAGCAAGAAGCAAATTCACACGATTGATATCACATCCCGTTGTCTGTCGTCTTGGAATTCCAAAACTTGTTTTACAAATTAATGCCTGCAATTCAACAAGCAAAGGTCTTGTCCCTTCCATAGCGCAAACAACAACAGAACCACTGGCATCCATCGGGCGACCGTTAAGCATAAATTTCGAAGGATTAAGAACCTCTTTAAGACCTTCATTACACATTTCAAAAACACCGATTTCGTTAGTAGAACCAAATCGGTTCTTAACACCTCTTAGCACCCTATATGAAGCATGTCTGTCGCCTTCAAAATAAAGCACAGTATCAACCATATGTTCCAAAACACGCGGTCCTGCAACTGTACCTTCCTTCGTCACATGGCCTACAATAAAAATTGTAACAGCAAGACTTTTAGCAAGCTTAAGTAAAACAGATGTAGCTTCTCTAACCTGTGATACCGAACCCGGTGCCGAAGAAATTTCTTCCGAAAACATAGTCTGTATTGAATCGATGATTACAACCTTCGGTGAATATTTTTTAATCACATCTTCAATTATCATCAAATTAGTTTCGCAAAAAAGAGATAATGACTCTCCAAATTCGCCGATTCGTTCCGCGCGCATTTTTATCTGTTTCAATGATTCCTCACCGGAAATATAAAGCACCGGAACCGCATTGTTTGACAAATTACGGACAACCTGCAACAGCAATGTTGATTTACCTATCCCGGGATCGCCTCCCAAAAGAACCAAAGAACCTTCCACTATTCCACCACCCAATACCCGATCAAGTTCTCCGATATCGGTCGATATTCTAAGTTCATTTCCAAGTGTCACATCGGATAATTTATATGGTTTATTATCACTAGCTCTATATGCTAATGAACCGCTTACTTTGGTTGATGACTTACTCACTGTTTCCTCAACCATTGTATTCCATTCCTTACACCCCGGACACTGTCCCATCCACTTTGACGATTCGTAACCGCAACTGTTGCAAAAAAATACACTTGTTAATTTTCCTTTAGCCATTTTTCACTCTTTCCGTTAATAACTTAATTTTCATTCAAACATAATATCCACTTAACTAAACGTTTCCAAACAACCGAACCAATAATTTAAAACTGCTATACTAATTGCCACAACACAAAATTAAGAAGGTTAGAAACCTTCTTAACTTTGCCATCACTATTTACTGTTAACTTATGCTTCCTTTATTTCAACAGGAACGCATCCGCTTTCGTTCATTTCAATACTTAAGTTAAGTTTACCGCCAAGGTTCGTTTTCATCCTTCCGATACTCTTATCTAAAACAGTTACTTCATACTCCGTATCTTCTTTAAGACCGACCGTAATTTGTACATCCTCGGTGGCACAAACATCAAATGCTACCCCGGTTTCAGTGGCTTCAAAATCAAAAACAGCCGTACCCGGAACCGATTCATAAACAAACATCCCGTCACGTTCAAGCTTTGTCATTTCTTTAAAAGTCTTAACCTTATAGAAATTACCTGCGCACTCAAAATCCTCAATTTTCTTTTTCTCACCAAGTTCGTAGTTTCCAAAACTTAAATTTCCGTTACTTTCAATCTTAATTAATTCAGCAACTACAGACATTTTCTCTCTCCTTTTCCAAAAATCAAGCTACCGTTACTGTTGCGCCCTAATCGGTAATATATAAAATACACTTTGCACTAATTACGTTCAAAACAGTAATGATTTTAGCTACTGTTCAGTTCCGGACCAGTACCGCATTTTAACTTACTGTCAAACAGTAACAAGCCAACAAAACCATAATTAAATTATAACAAAATTGCAAGTTTTTTTCTATAAAATTAGTAACTATTCAGAACACCATTCGCAAAATCGCCTTTTCAAGGCTTTTCTTTTGCTCATGTTGTTACTTCGCCATATAAAACTGCTCATAATATTCTTTGCAAGCAAAATATTTTGAGCAGTTTTGCATGGCTCT
>JAZLIP010000098.1:0-15111 GCA_045617445.1 Lachnospiraceae bacterium
AATGCTCCCATACTCGCCGCCATACCCATGCAGTAAGTAGCTACATCACACTTAACATAGTGCATCGTATCATAAATTGAATATCCATCTGTAACAGAGCCGCCCGGGCTATTGATATAGAAATGAATATCCTTATCCGGATCCTCCGCTTCAAGGAACATCATCTGTGCAACAATAAGACTTGCTGTTGTAGAATTAACTTCCTCAGACAAAAATACAATTCTTTCCTTCAACAATCTGGAAAAAATATCATACGATCTTTCTCCACGACTTGTCTGCTCTATGACATAAGGTACTAAACTCATGTTATCCTCCTTACTCCTTAAAACAATCAATCCTTTTATTCAAAGAATTTTATTACTTTGTTACTGTTCAGTCTCTGAATAGTAACATTACTTTTCCTTGGCATTTGAAGTAACAAAATCAACAGCCTTCTGAATCTTCAAATCTTCTGTAATCTGTTCCTTCTCATATTCACCAATCATTTCTTTAAGCTTGTCAGCTTCCATCTGATACATTTCCGACATTCTGCCGATTTCTGCATCATAATCTTCATCTGATACTTCAAAATTCTCAGCCTTTGCAACTGCTTCAAGAACAAGTCTTGACTGAATTCTCTTCTCTGCGCCCGGCTTCATCTGCTCAAGGAATTTATCCATTGTAAGACCGGTAAACTGGAAATACTGTTCCAATGAAAGTCCCTGCTGTAAAAGTCTTCCGGCATAATCCTGAACCATCTGCTTCGTTTGTGTTTCAATCATTGCTTCAGGAATGTCCATCTTAGAATCTTTAATAATAGCTTCAATTACAGCATCTTCTTTCTGACGTTTAGCTTCTGCTTCCTTCTTCTCTCCCAAATCTTTCTTAAGGAATTCCTTATATTCAGCAAGTGTCTCATATTCAGATACTTCACTTGCAAATTCATCATCAACCTCAGGAAGTTCCTTTTCCTTGATTTCATTTACTTTACACTTAAAGAGTGCCGGCTTACCTTTAAGTTCCTCTGCGTGGTAATCTTCCGGGAATGTAACGTTTACTTCAACCTCTTCACCCAATTTAGCACCGATAAGCTGTTCCTCAAATCCCGGTATAAATGAACCCGAGCCGATTGTAAGAGGATAATTTGTTCCCTTACCGCCTTCAAAAGCAACTCCGTCAACAAATCCTTCAAAATCAATAACAGTCATATCTTTGTCTTTAACAGGTCTGTCTTCAACTAAGATTGTACGTGCATTATTCTCACGTTCCTTCTCAATAACTTCATTAACTTCATCATCTGTAACTTCAGTCTCAATCTTGCTAATCTTTACACCCTTGTACTTACCAAGTTCAACTTCCGGTTTAAGAGCAACCTCAGCGGTAAAAATAAAAGCTTTGCCCTTCTCGCACTGTTCTACATCAATCTTTGGCTGTGATACAATTTCAAGCTCCTTATTCTCAGCAAGCTCCTTCTCATATGCATCAGGAATAATGATGTTTGCGGCATCCTCATAGAACACTTCGGGACCATACATCTTCTCAACCATCTGCTGAGGAACTTTACCCTTTCTGAATCCGGGAATACTGATGTTCTTCTTATTCTTGTTGTAAGCAGCTGTTCTGGCTTTATCAAATTCCTCTGCAGGAACCTCGATTGTAAGCTTAGCCATATTGTGTTCCAATTTTTCTACCTGTAAACTCATTTTCTCCTAAATCCTCCTAAATATACAATTAACTATTTCATAATCGTCGTCCTAAAACAGACATCATTTCCGAGTATACCACATACCACCACCAAATACCAGCAAAAAATGTTACTGCTCAGTCCCTGCTTATTGACCGGCAAGAGCTTTAACATCAAAATCACGCTTATACCATGTAGCTTTTCCTTCGCCGCCTTTATTTCCGGTAACTTCAGCCGGTGCATATACGACATCAAGCTGCCCAGAATTATCCTTTGGTTTATAGATTTTAATTGCACTGTAGTAATTTCCATCCGGATCCGGTTCGGATTGAGGCAGAATAATATATTCTCCGTTTGAATCAGCAATAATCTCCACAACAAATCCACACCTGTATTTTTCCATTCTGTTTCCATCTTCCACAGAAGAAATCCGTATTCTGTGTTCAACAACTGTGCCGCTATTCATTGTAGGAGCAACAATGAATGCATTTCCGCTTCCGTTTTTCGAATCGCACCATGCTCCAATATACCAATTATCGCGAAGCTCCTGATTTCCTTCTTCGACAGCTTCTTCTACTCCAGCACTTAAATCTATTACAGTTGACTGTTTTCCTGTTAAATCTGCGGTAAAATGTTTTGAGTAAATAGGTTTGTCACCGTTTCTTGCTGCAGCTTCCGATTCATATACAAGTAAAGTATCCGGGCAACCTTCTTCCAAATATCCCATTACAGTACAGCTGTATTCAGTCTGCCATCCATCAGTCATATCTTCCGGAATATCAATCATGTCCCAACTCTCAACAGGCTTATCCTCCCGCCCGAGTGCAAGTGTACAACCGGCAAATTTAGCCTCGGCTTTTTCGCCTTCGTTTTCTTCATCTTCATCGTCAAAAACAGTTTCCATAATTGTATAATTCATGTAATTATTATATGGTGCAGCAATCATAGAAAGTTCCGAATAAACTGTTTCCTGAATCCTTTCAATTAAAAATCTGTCTACGAGAGGCATAGTTTCTTTCTTGAACTTTTTCCACAATTCTTGTTTCATCTGAGCATTCAGCTCATTTTTTTCCTGTTTCGATACATTATAAAAATAAATATTATTTTTCGTAAACAATTCCTTCGTATCGGTTTCTGCGGCAGCAACCAGAATATCAAGATTGTCCTCTTTATAAATATCCGTCCAAAAAGTCTCTACCGTACGATTTATTTTACCGGCTATTTTCTCCATTGCTTTGTCCGCATTATTGGACGAATTGTAATAAGCATCACGAAAAGTATTATACCAATCATTCTTATCAAAAGGAGCAATCTCGGAAAAATAGGTTTCGTAAACTTCAGCGGTTCTCTTACTCATAGCGGTCTTGGCATCATTTACAAGACTGTCAAGTTGAAAAGCCACCAAAGTAACACCTATGAATGCTATCGAAAAACCAATAGAACCATATCCGGATAAATACGAATAAAAGGTACCGCCAGCCGAAAACAAATTCTTATATGCATTCGCAGCCGGTGCAGTAATCGCATTTAAGTCTCCGCCCGCTTCTCTAAAATCCCTAAGTGTCTGCAATGACGCAAGTGCAAGCGTAACAATTCCCAAAGCATTTCCGATAGGTTCGGCATAATCAAACTTATATGCACTAAGATTCGCAGGCACCTGTGAAGTAATATCAACAATCGGACTGAATACAGTAAAAGCAAGACTTGTTTCGTCAAATGCCGCACCTTCGTCACGATAGAAATCATCATAATATCTTTCCGCTTCACTTGCGTATAGAGATGGATTTGCAACAAACCTGATTGCTTCATCACTTAATTTCTGTTGATCCAAATTCTGCAATATTGTCCAATAATAGTTCGATATTTCATAAGTTTCGTTCTGAGTGGAGGGTTCCCCGTTTTCGTTTGTACTCTTCGCTACATAAAATACCTTACGATGATTATCCTTTTTTTCTTTCCTTACCTCAATTTCTGAGAGCGAAGACAAGTACGCTGTAACTGTTTTCGCATTCGCATCATACGCTACTGCCAAAGGCATCCACGTATCATCTTCCTCAATATGATGAAGAACGGTTATATCTTCATCTTGAGCAAGGGTAACAGGGAAGGTAACCGCAACAGGTACTTCAAACTGTCTGTGTTCACCGATTGATACATCATATCTGTGTGTTTCTTCCAAAGCATCTGCCTTTGTACCGTAATCTATAACACACACTTCCTGATCCTTAGGCAGATTTTCTGCGGTAGAGCTTACCGTAACACCGCAAAGGGTTACTTCACCGCCCTCCTTTGGCATCATTGCTTTTTCTTCATTTAGAGAATCTTTTTCACTCTGACTTACATCTGCGACAGGATAACTGCCTATCTCAGTATTATATTTATCGTCGCCACGAATTAGAACACCGGGATATCTAAGCGCAACAATTCCCAATTCAACAATCATCACAAGCACAAGAAAAACAGATAGCAAACGTCTTCCTGTGTTGTGAGTCTTACTTCGCCGCAACTCCATATTTTCGGAACCTTTATTATCATTAGAGTCAAATCCAGTCATTACAATCCTTACCTTTCAGAATCAAAATTCGTGAGCGAACCCAAGTCAAAGTTCTATGGTCTTACCAATGCAATATATGCCGGTGTTCCATCAACCGTATCAATATATCCTATAGCGTACTGTTTCTTATCAGGCATTGTGTAGAAAGAGTCAATATGAACATTTCCACCACCGGTGGCATATACTGCCCCTGCCTCGAAATTTCCGCTGTAACGCATTATTTCACCGGTAACATCAACAATTTCACTGTTTTCAGGGCAATACTGATACAAATCAAAAGCAACTTCAGCTTTTTGGCCTGTAATTTCAAGATTAACATTCATAAATTCAAGTGCATACGAATTGAACTTACGCTCCGGATCATAGAAAATAAACCCCTTCCAATCTCCTACTATTTTATCGGAATCGTATATAGGTACCGACTCTTTAGGGAGTCCGTTATAATGTACACCGTCAAAATACCACATAAAATCAGACAATGAAGGTCTTGCAGTAGTGGAATAATCCTGTACATTAAATGAATCTGTTTCGTTTGATTTAAGCTCACTTATTTCTGCAGCATCGGCATCAGCAACGCTTGGTTCCTGCTCACTTATTTCTGCAGCATCGGCATCAACAACGCTTGGTTCCTGCTCATTTATATTTTCCGTAACTGCATCCGTAACGTTATTTTCATTCGAATCATATTCCTGTCTGTATGCGAAATGCTCTTCGGCATATTTCTTACCTTCTTTCTCTTTGATTGCCGAAACCAAAATAACAGCCAGGAGTATTATGTCAACCAAAGTGATCAAAATTATTCCAAAATTGGATTTCTTTTTCAAATTTACCTTCCTCCTTTAACATTCAGACAATGATCCTCTACATATTTCCTAACAAATTCGTAATCATCACGCGCTATGTACACTTGATTTCTATTAAGCGGAGCACTTAGTTTAATCAAACCAAACCGCGGATAGAAACGAAGCTTTTTCACAAGTCTCCACTCGGTATAGAGTGAATTTCTCATGCCAGAAAGCAATCCACTACCTACCAATGCAGGATTGTGTACGGCCACACCTGTAACAATCGCTGCAGCAGAAATTCCTTTAGCTTTCATGAACTGTGACGTAATCTGTGTATGTCTTATTCCTTCATCATCCATTTCAAACATGACACAATATTTACCCTTCATTATGGCGGCATATATCATATAGCCGGCAAATCCAAGTACAACAAACAAAACACAAAGCAATAAAAACAGCTTAAGCATTTGCGCAAATCCACCCCACCAAAATCCAACATTACCAATCGAAATCAAAAAATCAAACGCAAAAATCAAGGCATTGACGTAAAGAAGAATTTTCCATACCTCAAGTAAAACACTTGGATTCTTCAACAATTCAAACTCATAAACCCATCTGTACACACCATCTTCGTCAGGAGTATAATTGTCAAACCCTTCTATTGTATTTGCGTTTGTATTTGTATTTTTGCTCTTACTTCCCGTTCCTTTATCACTTTTTACATTCATGCCAATTCATCCTTTACCGGATTTTTATTTTGATTATACATAATTTCCAAATGTTGCGCTATTATAAAATATTATATTTAACGAAAAAACGTTACTGTTTGGTCCCTTAGCGGTAACAAAAAACTTCCACCCTGCGTAATTTACAAGGCGGAAGTTCATTATCCAAAGTTATCCAAATCAATCATTCAAGACTCGCTCGCAAGTCTTGGCACGTTATCAAAAAATCGTATTATTTTTCAGGAATACCATAATTTTCGATTACGTAATCCATATCCTTATCACCACGGCCTGAAAGATTGACAAGGACAGAACCTGTATCCATTTCCTTTGCAAGCTTAATTGCATGAGCTACGGCATGAGCCGATTCAACAGCCGGAATTATTCCTTCAAGACGCGACAATGCATAAAACGCATCAATTGCTTCTTTGTCATCAATAACATCATATTTAACTCTTTCGATATCTCTTAAGAAAGCATGTTCAGGACCTGACGATGGGTAATCAAGACCCGAAGCAACCGAATAAACCGGAGCAGGCTCGCCATTCTCATCTTTGAGCATAATTGAATTAAATCCATGCATTACACCCTCAGTACCATATTTAAGACTTGCTGCATGATTACCGATTTCGGGACCGCGTCCAAGAGGTTCAACACCGTAAATTTCCACAGGATCGTTTAAGAAACCTGCAAAAAATCCTGCCGAATTGGAACCACCTCCAACGCAAGCCGTAATAACATCCGGAAGATGTCCCGTCATTTCAAGGAATTGCTCTCTTGCTTCAATTCCGACTACTGCCTGGAAATCTCTTACCATAAGAGGGAAAGGATGTGGTCCAAGTACGGAACCGATACAGTAAATACAGTCCCGGTATTCCTTTGAGTACGCCTCAAAAGCAGCATCCACAGCCTCTTTAAGTGTCTGCCCGCCTTTCGTTACTTCAATAACATTTGCGCCAAGAATTTTCATTCTTGCAACGTTTGGTGCCTGCTTCTTAATATCAACAGCACCCATATAAATATCGCAGTCAAGTCCAAAATATGCAGCGGCGGTAGCAAGAGCAACACCATGCTGTCCGGCACCTGTTTCCGCAATAATTTTTTTCTTGCCCATATATTTTGCCAATAAGCCCTCACCCATACAATGATTAAGCTTATGTGCACCCGAATGATTCAAATCCTCACGTTTAGCATAAATCTGAACTCTTCCGATTGAATTACTGAGTCTTTCCAAATGCGAAATCGGTGTTGGTCTTCCTTGAAATTCCTGTCTGATTCGACGAAGTTCCGCAATAAACTGACGGGACTGGCAAATAGTAAAATATGCTTCAGTAATCTCCTCCATCGGTTTCTTCAATTCATCGGGAATATAACTTCCACCGTATTTTCCGAAATAGCCGTGCTTATCCGGATAGTTTTTAAAATATGTATCAAAATCGACACCGTTTAATATCATAACAAATCTCCTTTACACAATAGAACCAATCAACAAACTACATTTAAAGCATCATAAACCGACACCATCGTGCTTTGGCAAATCCGTTATTTCTATAAAACAAAAAGCTTATATCTCTCATATTCCCAAACAAAACAAATACTCCATTCACAATTACAGTCAACTGTCTTTAACCTGACATCACTATTTCCAAAAACATAATATGCAACCTAATCTACCACCATTATGTTTATGAGTCAAGAATATCTATAAATTTTGCCAAACCCCGAAAATCCGTGTATAATTTAAGCTAAGATGTAACTATTCAGAGCCATGCAAAACTGCTCAAAATATTTTGCTTGCAAAGAATATTATGAGCAGTTTTATATGGCGAAGTAACAACATGAGCAAAAGAAAAGCCTTGAAAAGGCGATTTTGCGAATGGTGCTCTGAATAGTTACGCTAAAATAATAAATCAACGAAAGGAAATCAAAAAATGGTAAAAGTATGTTATGTTTTTTTGGCAGAAGGATTCGAAGAAATCGAAGCTCTTACTGTTGTAGACATTTTAAGACGAGACAATATTCTTACTGAAACCGTCTCCATTACTCAAAATAAGGAAGTAACCGGATCACATATGATTTCAGTAAAGGCAGACAGAACAATTGACGAAATTCAATTAAAAGATGCGGCAATGCTTGTTCTTCCGGGTGGAATGCCGGGAACGCTTAATCTTAAAGCCTGCGAGAAGCTCACGAATATGTTGCACGAATTCAATGATACAAACAGACACATTGCCGCAATATGCGCAGCTCCGACAATCTTTGGCGAACTTGGTTTCCTTAACGGAAAAATGGCTACCTGCTATCCCGGAATGGAAAACAAATTAACCGGTGCCAAATTGTCCACCGAGGAAGTTGTTACTGACGGAAATATTACTACTTCACGCGGCATGGGAACAGCAATTCCTTTCGCACTTGAATTGCTTAAAATTATGGACTGTGAAACCGAAGCCGGTGCAATGAAACGAAAAATTGTGTATTTGCAGTAGTACTATTTGGGCAACCGGCTCATATTTGAGTTGTGATACTTAGGATCGTTTGTAACATCAAGTCCGAACCATTCAGGCGGTACGAAATCAAGTGCTTCAGTCTCCGTTTCAAATTCCACCTCTGCCAGCACCAACGGCTCAAACGGTGCCATAAATACATCCAACTCAATTGTATATTTTCCGTATGGAATCAATATTCTCTTCTTTGAAATAACATTTCCTTCCGCTTTCGATTTGAGGCTTTCATAAGCCTCTTTTGTAAGCGGAAGATTGTATTCTTCCCTAACCATAAGTCCTTTGGATTTATATGTCATATAATACTCTTCATCCTGTTTACGAACTCTGATTACAGGCTCCGTAGTAAGATAAGCCTGCTCAATAATATGGTAACTGTACTGTTCAATATCTTTCGGCATTTCCTTAATAAGAAACTTTCTTTCAATCTCCATCACATTTCTTTCCCTTCAATATGTTATCTTTAGTTACTGCCTGGTCCCACTGACCGGCAAATGGCAACAAATACCGCAAATTGCTTATTTTATAAAAACTTTATATTTCAACTTTAATTAGCGATATGATTTCGTGGTATAATATATGTACATTATAACTGTCAATTTACTTATTGGGGTAAATTATTTCAATTTCAGTAACTATTCAGAGCCATGCAAAACTGCTCAAAATATTTTGCTTGCAAAGAATATTATGAGCCGTTTTATATGGCGAAGTAACAACATGAGCAAAAGAAAAGCCTTGAAAAGGCGATTTTGCGAATGGTGTTCTGAATAGTTACCAATTTCATACAATTTTAATTTTGTCATTTGTTCTTACAAAGGGGGTGCGTTGACAATATGGTTAACACAGATTTAAACAATATGTCAGTAAATATCAATATTAATGATTATTCCAAGTTTGGCAACAAACCGGTTTCCGATATCAAAAGCAATGATATTGCCGAAGCCTCCTCCGATGTGCCCAATTTAAAGGACACCAATGTTTCTTACAAGAACCTCTCTTCCGAAGGGGATGAACTGAGTGTCACAGAGGATGGAGAAATATCAAACAAATACGGAGGAAAAGTCCTTAATTTGTCCGAGGATGGTGTTGTCAAGAGCAAAGACGAGATTATGTCTACGCTTCAGCCCGTTGCTTCCGAAAAAGATGACACAACTCCAAAGTCGACCAAAGCTGAAGATTCCGCACCAAAAATTGCGGCAGAAAAAGCAAGTAAGGCTATGGAAAAAGCAAATGACGACAAATCCAAAAGAGAGAAAACACTTGACGTTGCCAAAGAAGTCAATGAGAAATCCGTTAAAATCAAGGAAAATGCCATTAAGCTTCAGAAGGAAGAAGATTCAAGAAAAGCAAGCCCTACCGGCAAGAGAATCATTACCGAGGACAGCGTAAAGAATTCAGCTTCCAAACAAACATCAGTCAAGGAGCCGACAAAATCGGGCGAAAATTCCGAACAGCAATTATCTTCAGGCGAATTGGCCGGCAAAACCGATGCACAAATCAAGTCATTATACGACGAAGGAAGAATCAGTCAATATACTTACAACAAGGTAACAAACAATGATTCCGAAGACGAAGCTGCTGCCGTCAATTTACCGAGCGCTGTTGTTAATCAGGCGAACGTTATCGACACCATGGAGGCTCTCGCCGGAACATCAGATAATCCCAATGCCCCGGTTCAGGGAAGCACGGTTGTCGCCAACATTTTAGGAGTTTCAAGTAGCGGAAACGCATAATTCTTACCCATATAATTTCGACAAGGCTTACAATCCGAACTCACTCATAAGTCTCGGTTTGTAAGCCTTTGTTGATTGGATTCTACCTTTTCCTTCCGCTGTCAAAGCCTCTTTGCAATACCCCTTTACCGTATTTATCAAAAATCACATCAACAACCCGATCCATTGCTTTTTCTTTCTGCACACTTACATCTTCAAATAAAGACTGCTGTTCATATAATTCGTCTGTAATATTTGATAAAGATACGTTAAGTAATCTTATCGGTGTACCTTTTACCCAGATTTCATCAAAAAGATCACATGCAACCTTTTCAATTACCTTTGAAATATTCGTCGGATTCTCAAGCTTTACTTGATGTGACTTATTTACGAAATCGGGGGTTCTTATTGTTACTCCAATGCAATATGCGTAAAGACCTTCGTGCCGCATTTTAAGCGCAACATTGTCCGCAAGCATTCTCAATATTCCATGCGCAGATTCTCCGTCAGAAATATTTTCTTCAAGAGTGGTCGACATACTAAAGCTCTTTGCTCTATCCGATTCGCTCACAACCTCGCTGTCATCATATCCGTTAGCATAATTATATAGTGTGTCACCCATCTTATTTCCGACTACCGACTTAATATACTCAACATCCGACTTTGCAAGATCACCTATCGTTTTAATACACACCCGTTTAAGCTTTCCTGCCGAAGCACTTCCCGCAAGGAACAAATCATCAATCGGAAGCGGCCACATTTTACGTTCAATCTCATTTGCAAAGAGGGTATGTACTTTATCAGGCTTCTCAAAATCACTTGCCATCTTAGCCAGCAATTTATTTGACCCGATTCCTATATTTACCGTAAACTTCAATTCTTCTTTAATCCGATTCTTAATTTCATAAGCTGTTGCAATCGGATCCTTATATATTAATTCTGTTCCGCTCATATCAAGAAAACATTCATCGATAGAAAACTGTTCCAAAACCGGTGCATATTCACGGCAAATTGAAATGAATGCCTTTGAGCATTTACGATACTGTTCAAAATCAGGCGAAACCACAATCAAATCCGGACATTTTTTAATTGCCATTGATACCGGTTCCCCGGTTCTTATTTTGAATTTGCCCGCCGGAATTGATTTAGCGGCAATAATTGATGTACGTTTATTTTTGTCACCACCGACAGCTGACGGAATAAGGCGCAAGTCCGGTTCACCGGCTTCAATTCGTTTAACGGCCTCCCATGAAAGAAATGCCGAATTAACATCGATATGAAAAATAAGTCGATTATTTTTATCCATATCCACCATCCCTACTTACAATCATGTTTTCAAGAACACGAAATAACATTACTGTTTAGCGGGCAATGCCGGCAACGAAAGAATTCGCATTGTAAGCATTCTTAATTCCTTAAGACTCCTGCATTTAAGAATTTCTTTACATTCCTTGTTATATTCGGGAAACGAAACCGCTAAATAACTCCAGATTTCTTTCATTTTCTGAAGCACCGGTGTCTCACCCGAAAAAACTGCCGAGTAGGAATCCTGCAAATCCCTGAGAAACTCTCTAATTTCGTTTACTGATGCCGGCTTCCCTCCATTAATTTCTCTGAAAAGCGAAGGATTCCTGAGTACACCTCGCCCTATCATAACACCCTTTATCAAGGAATCCCGATCCCATTTAAGAAGTTCTTCCAAATCCGTTTTTGAAAAAATATCTCCATTGTAGCAAACAGGATTCAAAGATTTCGGCAACGCTTCAAAAAAAGTTTCTGTATCAACATTCCCTAAGTAATAAGACGCTCTTACCCGCGGATGAATAATCAATTCATCAATCGGATATTTATTGAATATTTCAAGCAATTCAAAAAATTCCTCCGAATCAACATCTCCAAGTCTTGTTTTTACTGAAATACGCGTTTCGGCATTTGCAAATATTTCATACAGAAACTCGTCCAATTCACAAGGATATCTTAAGAACCCTGAGCCTCTGCCCTTATTTACAACCGTTCTTGAGGGACAGCCAAGATTCAGATTAACTTCTTCGTATCCGTATTTACCAAGTTCCTTTGCCAGCAGTACAAAATCTCCTGCATCATTTGACAGAATCTGCGGAACAAGACTAAAACCACCATTGTTTTCCGGCAATATTTCTTTGATTTCCTTTGAAGACATCGGCTTCTTTTCATGCGGAACCAAAAACGGAGTAAAATACTTAGTAATCCCCTCGCCAAAATGCCTATGCAAACATTGTCGAAAAACACAGCCGGTAATACCCTCAAGAGGTGCCAAATAGAATTCCAAATTTTCACCATCCTTATTTACTGTTATATTACTGTTCATTGGTTCTAAATAGTAACACTGTTTCTGACCGGTAACAACAATGGACATTACGAAAATCATAATGTCCACATAATATCTACTTATATTCAAGAATTTCATTCCATGATTTCTTAAGTGAATCAACAATTTCCTTTTTCTTGACTTTCTTAACCGAACGAAATATATCCGCACTGATTTTCTTTACATTTACACCATTAATCGTTTCCCACCTGATAATGGTTGCCGCCGCCGATTTTCTCCATCTTGTAAACGGCGAATTAATACAGAAATCAACAATTTCGCATCCCTTGCCCGGATAATCAGCCAAACGTTTAACAACCAAATCCATTTTCCATATTTGCGTTGCATCAGTAGAAACTGCTTCATTACCCATTCCTTGCGGAATGTCCCGACCTGCGATATTATCCGTACAAACCTTCAAAAGATCGTCTATATTCTTGTCATTGTCAAAGAAATATCCACCAAACTTATAGTAATCATCAAATTTTGTCTTTATAAGTTCCAAAAGTTCAAGAGAAATATCTGTTTTGCTCTCTTTCGCAGTTCTGATTGCAACTTTGGGATTATCGGCAAGCTGTTGCTTAATTCGGTCAGCAACCGGAATCACACTCAACATTCTTTCAATCTGTTCTAATACTTTCTTCTTATCCTCTGCAGCCGATTTGTTATCACGTTCCACAATGTAACTCTGCAAATCATACATATTGGCAATATCCGACAACACAACCGTATGCTTTGCCAGTTCATCCAGATATAATTTAGCCACAACAGCAGGTTCTCCAATCTCGGAAATACCCGGACAAAATCTTTCATCCAACAAACCTGCCATTATATCTCCGGCACCCTGCATTTCTTCTTCATTAAAGTTGCCGGTTCTTAAACGATCAATATATTTGCACTTATCGGCCGCAATTCTACCAAGATATCCATACGCCACTTCATTCCTGCAACCATGGCAAAGAATCCATTCTCTTACCTCAGCATTTACCGGTTCAAGAAATTCCATTGCGTTAATTTTTCCGAAGCCTTTCAGCTTCTGAGCATATACATAAAACATATGATTCTTACTTTCACTCGGCCAATTCCTGGAAATCGCAATCACATACGAAGTAAAGCCCTCATATAACCCCAAGGTAATCAAATGTTTCTTAACGATTTCATCATCGCCAAAATCAAACATAACAAGAAGTGCAAGACCTAATTTGACCGTTTCCTTCTTCATACCAAACATTACCATTGAATAAGCAAGTGTACTCAATTTATGCGGGTCAAAATCATATCTGTTTTTAACTATTTCACGAAGCAGAGGTCCTTTAACATCAGCAACCGCAAATCCCAAATCATTGTCATCAAAATCATGTACCGCAAGTTTTGCATTTTTCTTAACCTGAGCTTTCATAAATGTCAATGCTTTTTCCAAAGCATCTTCATCATACCGGGTAGCATATGTTTTCCCGAGAATTCCCTCCAATTCCCCCAGATGAACAATCGCTTTATCGCCCGGCTTATCCGCATTTTCCAGCACAAAATCATCCGGAAGCATGCCGTTTTCTTTCACGGCTTTGTCAATTTGCTCATAAATGCTTTTCATATTACTATCATCCTATCTTTTATAAATTCTCGCCACGGAAGCTATGTTACGTACTATTTTACCATTAAACGCTTTATCTTGCATGCGAAAAGTCCAATTGCCACCTAAAGTAGACGGAATATTAATTCTTGCTTCAGAACCAAGAGCAAGAAAATCCCACATTGGTATTATACAAACCTTTGACGAACTCGCATATGCCATCCTGATAAAATTCCAAACAATTTCTTCATCTGATTCTTTTCCCGAGAAATTCATGAATTCATCAATAAATTTTCGTTGCTTCCCCGAAGCTGTTTTATACCACCCAAGAATCGTATCATTATCGTGCGTCCCCGTATAAACATAGCTGTTATACACATGATTGTGCGGTAAATAGGGATTATCCCCATCCGGATCAAAAGCAAATTCCAATACTTTCATTCCGGGATACTTACAACTATCCACAAGCTTCAGAACAGAATCCGTAAGCAAACCAAGATCTTCAGCAACGACATCTATTTCAGGAATTTCCTTATTCAGAGTCTTGAACAAATCAAAACCGGGGCCTTTCTTCCACTTACCCTTAATAGCAGTTTTATCTCTAAACGGAATAGCATAATATTCATCAAAAGCTCTGAAATGATCGATTCTTACAACATCATACAATTCCATACAGCGTTTCAAACGTTTAACCCACCACACATAGCCTGTGGACTTATGATATTTCCAATCATACAGGGGATTTCCCCACAACTGCCCCGTTTTAGAAAAGGCATCCGGAGGCGTTCCGGCAACCGCAATCGGATTACCATTACCGTCAAACTGAAACAGCTCCGGATTAAAGAATGTATCTGCACTGTCCAATGCAACATATATCGGAATATCTCCGATAATCTTAACGCCAAGACTGTTGGCATATTTTCTGAGTTTTTTCCACTGACTGTCAAAAAGATATTGCATAAAAATATAGAATTCAATATCCTCACCGAATTTAAGAGTCAAATCAGCAAGCGTTTTCTTATCACGTTTTCTTACTTCTTCATCCCACAGGAAGTAGCTCTTTCCGCCATAGGAATCCTTAATTGCCATAAACAAAGCATAATCCTTTATCCAGAAATCATTTTCACGAAGGAACTCAATGTATTCTTTCTCCTTCCTAAAATTACTTCTCTTAAAGGCAATTCTCAAAATTTCAAATCGCGAATTATATATCCTCTCATAGTCAATACACTGCGGATCATTTCCAAAGTCACA
>JAZLIP010000099.1:0-10994 GCA_045617445.1 Lachnospiraceae bacterium
GTTAAAGTGCATGGAGGCAGGGTAATGCGTGTGTGCGTATGCCTGCTTCTATGTTTGTTTGTTTTATTTGGTTTACCGTCAAAGGTTTACGCTTCCGCAATTAACGATTTGGGAATCACGGAAGATGATGGCATTAATGAAAACAAAACAGTAATTAATGACCCGGGAACAGCAGAAAGTCCGGATGATTTGAGGGAACTTAATGTTGCAAACAACCTTACTGTTACCTATCAGGATGGTGAAGGAAATTTGTCAGGTACTTTACGTATTCTGATTATTCTCACATTAATTGCTCTTGCACCGACGCTTATCATTATGATGACGTCGTTTACGCGTATTTTGATTGTAATGCATTTTGTAAGGTCAGCATTAGGTACTCAGACGGCACCACCAAATCAGGTGCTTATCGGATTATCCTTATTTCTGACTTTTTTTATTATGAATCCTGTTATTACGCAAATTAATAATGAGGCTGTTAAACCATTTGAAGCCGGTGAAATTACACAAACGGAGTTTATTGATACTGCAGTTGTTCCTTTGCGTGAATTCATGTATGGGCAGACACTTACGAAAGATGTAAGACTTTTTCTTGATATAGACGGAATAGAATCCGTTGAAAGTATTGACGATATTCCTACAAGAGTTTTGGTTCCGGCGTTTATAATCAGTGAACTCAGAACCGCCTTTATTATAGGTTTTCTGATATATATTCCTTTTATTGTAATCGATATGGTAGTTGCATCGACTCTGATGTCTATGGGTATGATGATGCTGCCGCCGACTACGATTTCAATGCCTTTTAAAATTTTGTTATTTGTACTTGCCGATGGATGGTCGCTTGTTATAGGTAATCTTGTTAAGACCTTCTACTAAATTGCTTGGAGGCATATATGACTATTGATACTGTCGTTGAAATTACGCGAACAACTTTATATACGATAATACTTACTTCGGCACCAATGCTTCTTATTTCGTTGATTATTGGATTGATAGTCAGTATTTTTCAAACCGTCACATCTATACAGGAACAGACGCTTACTTTTGTTCCGAAATTGTTGGGAATTTTTATAGTCCTTATGATTTTGGGACATTGGATGTTGAATAATATGACAGAATTTATGAGTGATTTGTGGTCTGATTTTTCTTTGTATATAAGGTGATGTTATGATTGATTATTCGTTTTCATATCAGGATTTGGGATGTTTTTTACTGATATTTGTAAGAATCAGTTGTTTTATTTTTGCAGCACCTTTTTTCTCTACCTCGAATGTGCCAAGAAGAGTGAAGGTTGGGTTAAGTTTTTTCTTAAGCTTTATTATTTTTGGTGTTTTGGAAAACAAGGAAGTTCCGGAATACCGGACAATTTTTATGTATTCCACATATGTACTTAAGGAAGCAATATGTGGTTTGCTGATTGGATTTGGTGCTAATATTTGCAATTATATAACATCTTTTTCCGGTAGAATTGCCGACGCGGAGATTGGTATTTCCATGATAACTCTGCTCGATCCGTCTACAAAAGAGCAAACAGGTTTTACGGGTGTTATTTATCAATATACGGTTATGCTTTTGATGCTTGTATCTAATTTGCACCATTATTTTATTAAGGCAATAGTGGAAACATTTAACATAATTCCTCTTGGAAGAGCAATATTTGATTCGGAAAAAATTGTAAATGTATCGCTTAAACTGCTTTCGGATTATGTTATGATTTCTTTTAGAATATGTTTGCCGGTTGTTGCTGCAATTATGATTACGAATGCAGTACTCGGTATTCTTGTTAAGACTGCACCTCAGATTAATATGTTTTCTGTAGGTATTCAGATTAAAATGTTTGTTGGTCTTGCGGTTTTGTTCATTACGGTAGGTGTTTTGCCTGCTGCTTCCGATTATATATTCAAAGAGATGAAAATTATTATGACGGTTTTTGTTGAGAGTATGTCATAAATGTTACTATAAGGTTACCGGTCAGGTACTGAACAGTAATTCATAAAGAGGGATTGTATGGACGATTTGAAGTTGATGTTTTCCTACGACCTTCAGTATTTTGCTAAGGACGGTCCGGGAGGAGAGAAAACCGAACCTGCAACAGATAAAAAGAAGCAGGATGCCAGAAAGGAAGGGCAGGTAGCCAAGAGTAAAGAACTTGGTTCTGCAGTAAGCCTGTTTGCGTTGTTTCTTGTTTTGAAATTTTATGTGGGAAACCTCGGAAGTTCATTCTTAAATTGCTTTTCAATGAGTTACAGATATATACCTGATATGGTGTCTCTTGTTAATGGCGATATTTCAATAAGTGATATGACCGGGGTTATCAATGAAATTATTAAACAGATGATTATCATGATGCTGCCTTTTCTGATTGTTGCAGTTGTTATTGGATTTGTGATTGAACTTATACAGGTTAAGTGGCAGCCGACAACTAAGCCCTTGCAACCTAAACTAAGTAAGTTAAATCCGTTAAACGGAATCAAGAGAATGTTTTCTGTTGAGAAATTGATGGATTTGCTCAAAGCATTGATTAAGTTGATTATTATCGGGTATATGGCGTATTCAACGCTTAAGGATCAGGTAAATCAATTGTTCCTGCTATATGATATGGAGCTTATCGGTGCGATTAATCTTTTTGGAAATATAGTACTTAATCTGGCGTTAAAAGTAAGTGCGGTTTATTTGATTATCGGAATATTGGATTACGCATATCAGCGTTGGAAGTTCTATGATGATTTGAAGATGACAAAGCAGGAAGTTAAGGATGAATGGAAAAATGCGGAAGGAGATCCTGCGGTTAAAGGTAAGCAGAAGCAGAGAATGCAGGAAGCTTCAAGACGAAGGATGATGCAGCAAATTCCAAGTGCTGATGTTGTAATTACCAATCCTACGCATTTTGCGGTTGCTTTGAAATATGATACGAATATTGCACCGGCTCCGTATGTTGTTGCAAAGGGTGAAGATTTCCTTGCAGCAAGAATCAAGGAGGAAGCTGCAAAGTATCATATTGAAATTGTTGAGAACAAGCCGCTTGCACGTATGCTCTACTACAATGTTGAACTCGGAACACAGATTCCGCCTGAATTGTATGGCACCGTTGCAGAGATTCTTGCAGTAATTTACAATAAAAAGGAACCTGCGTAATCATTAGAAAATAAAGTTACCGGTCAGTGCTGAACAGTAACAAAATAAATGGGAGAGGAGTGGGAATATTGAAAGTAGGTAAAGCCGATCTTGGTGTTGCATTATATTTGATATGTGCTTTCATATTTTTGATTGTACCGATTCCTTCTCTTGTGCTTGATATTTGCCTTGCCGTAAATATGTCGGTGGCTTTTGTTATTTTGTTTAATTCAATGTTTGCCAAGGAAGTTTTGGATATGTCTTTCTATCCTACAATGCTCCTTTTTACAACATTGTTTAGAATTTCTCTAAACGTTTCTTCAACGAAACTTATTCTTACAACCGGTTCGCCGGGAAATGTTGTTGAAACTTTCGGAAGTTTCGTTGGTGGCGGTGATCTTATTATGGGATCGATTGTCTTTATAATTTTGCTGATTGTTCAGTTCCTTGTAATCAATAAAGGTTCGGAACGTGTTGCTGAGGTAACTGCAAGATTTACACTTGATGCCATGCCCGGTAAACAGATGGCGATTGATGCAGATCTTAACACCGGAGCGATTACTGATGAAGAGGCGAAAAAGCGAAGAGAAAAAATACAGGAAGAAGCCAGCTTTTTTGGTTCTATGGATGGTGCCGTAAAATATGTTAAAGGAGATGCTACGGCGGGTCTTATTATTACTGCTATTAATATTATAGGCGGAATTGCGATGGGCATGACCCGTATGGGTTTGGATTTCCAGGGTGCTTTGTCTAAGTTTACAGTACTTACTATCGGTGATGGACTTGTATCGCAGATTCCATCACTTGTAATTTCGTTGTCCACAGGTATTCTTGTCACGAAGGGTGGTAAAGAAGCCGATTTCGGAAATATTATTGTAAAGCAGTTGTTCAGTTTACCGAAGACACTTTATTTTGTCGGCGGTATTATTGCGTTTTTGGGCGTTTTCACACCGCTTAATTTGTTGCTTTTTGTTACTCTTGGTGCGATCTTTATCGTATGCGGGCGGATTGTTTCAAATACATTGGAAGAGGAGAGTGTTGAGGCTAAGGTTGATGAAGCCGAAAACGAAGCCGAAGAAATTCGTAAGCCTGAGAATGTCGTATCGCTGTTGCAGGTCGATCCGATTGAATTGGAATTTGGTTATGGTATCATCCCTTTGGCGGATGTAAATCAGGGTGGAGATTTGCTTGATCGTGTTGTTATGATTCGTCGTCAGGTGGCGTTGGAACTTGGAACAGTTGTGCCTATTATTCGTTTGCGAGATAATATTCAGCTTAATCCGAATCAGTATATTATCAAAATTAAAGGAATTCAGGTTGCCGAGGGTGAAATATTGTTTGATCATTATATGGCAATGAATCCGGGATTTGCGGAGGAAGAAATTTCCGGTATTCCGACTTTTGAACCGTCTTTCCATTTGCCTGCAATCTGGATTACCGAAACGCAGCGAGAACGTGCTGAGAGTCTTGGATATACTGTTGTTGATCCGCCGTCAATTATTGCTACACATTTGACCGAGGTTATAAGGCAGCATATTGATGAATTGCTTTCAAGACAGGATGTACAGAATCTTGTAAACAATTTGAAGGAATCAAATCCTTCGCTTGTTGATGAGCTTACACCAAAGCTTCTCGGACTTGGCGAAATACAGAAGGTTCTCCAAAATCTGTTACGGGAAGGCATTTCAATAAGAGATTTGCTTACAATCTTTGAAACGTTGGCGGATCATGCCGTAGTAACGCGTGATACCGATGTTTTAACGGAATATGTACGACAGAGCCTTAAGAGAGCAATCAGTGCCAAATATTTCCCGGCTAATGAGGCTACGCAGGTTGTAACGCTTGATCCGAAGCTTGAGCAGGAAATAATGGCTTCTGTTAAGCAGACCGAGCAGGGGGCATATCTTACTCTGGATCCGGAAAAGACAAGGGCGATTATTAAGGCAGTTGAAACGGAAGTTGCCAAGCTTGAAAATATGGGTAAGAACCCGATTATTATTACATCGCCTATTGTGAGAATGTATTTTAAGAAACTTACGGAAGATTATTTCAAGGAATTGATAGTTGTATCATATAATGAAGTTGACAGTAATGTTGAATTGCAGTCTGTTGGGATGGTGACAGCATAATGGTTATTAAGAAATTTCAAGGGAAAACCGAAGAGGAAGCTACAGCTCTTGCCAAAAAGGAAATGGGAGAATCGGTAGTAATCATGAACGTAAGAATCCTTAAGAAGAAAGGTTTTATGGCATGGTTTAAGAAGCCTCTCGTTGAGGTTACCGTTGCACTTGAGGATGAGAATGAGAAACAGCAAAGCTACAAGCCTATTCTTCCTGCGGCAACTGTCAGACAGACTTTGCAGAGCGCGAAAAATGAAGTGCTTGAGAAAGAAAAACAGGAAAGCAAAGAGCGGGAAAACAAAATTGACGAAGCGTCGGAAAAACATATCAAGAACGATACTGTGGATATTTTGGAAGAGAAGCTTGAAAGTATTCATTCCCTTATTGAAAAACAGCTCATGAAGGATGAGAACGGTGATGTTGAGTTTGAAAATGAGGCAGATTCAAAGGTTGAAATAGTTAAGCTCTTGTATAATACATTAATCGATAATGAAGTGGATGAAAAATATGCAAATGTAATTGTCGATGAATTGCTGAAAATAAAGAAAAACAATGCAGGGATAGATTTCGTACTTGCCAATATTTATCAGAAGATGATTTTGAAATTCGGACAGCCAAGTACAATTGCTCCTGCGGAAAACGGCTTGAAGCTTGTATTTTTTATCGGACCCACGGGAGTTGGAAAGACTACAACCATAGCCAAAATTGCGTCTAAGTTAAGCGTTGATGATAAGAAAAAGGTCGCCTTGCTTACGACGGATACGTATAGAATTGCCGCTGCCGAGCAGCTTAGAACCTACGCAAGTATTTTGGATGCTCCCTTCAGGGTAATTTATACCGAGGAGGAAATTGATAATGCTCTCGTTGATTTTAAGGATTACGATTATATTCTCGTAGATACCGCCGGTCATTCGCATCACAATGAGGCACAGAAGAGCAGCATGAAGCAGTTTGTTCATTGTGTTGACGGAAAGGTTGAACGCGAAGTATATCTTGTTATAAGTGCAACGACAAAATACAGGGATTTGCTTTCTATTGCGGATGCTTATTCTGAAATGACGGATTACAAATTGATTTTTACGAAACTTGATGAGACAACAACTCTTGGTAATTTATTTAACATTAAGATGCATACCGGAGCTGATATGTCGTATGTGACTTGTGGTCAGAATGTTCCTGATGATATTGAACGATTTAGTCCGCAAAATACTGTAAAACAGTTGTTAGGGGGCAGGTAAGTTATGGATCAGGCAGAACAGTTAAGAAATATAATTAAGAATAATGCTAAAATCGTTCGCCCCACAGCAAGGGTAATTACAGTTACAAGCGGAAAAGGTGGGGTCGGTAAGTCAAATGTATCAATCAATCTTGCGGTTCAGTTAAGAAGACTTGGACAACGTGTGATTATTTTTGATGCCGATTTCGGTTTGGCAAATATAGAAGTTATGTTTGGTGCGATTCCGAAACATAATCTTGGCGATTTGGTGTATCAGGGCAAGAATATCCGTGAGATAATTACAAAGGGTCCTATGGATATAGGATTTATATCGGGTGGTTCGGGGATTGCCGGACTTACAAATCTGGGGCGAGATTATATTAATTACCTTATTCAGAATTTGGCTGAGCTTGATATGCTTGCAGATGTTATAATAATAGATACAGGAGCAGGTATATCGGATGCTGTTATCGAATTTCTGGTTGCAAGCGGTGAGGTCTTACTTGTAACTACACCGGAGCCTACGTCAATTACGGATTCGTATTCATTGCTTAAGGCTCTGAACAGGCATGTCCGTTTCAATAAGGAAATGACGCAGATTAAGGTAATTGCAAATAAAGTGCGTACACCGGAGGAAGGGCAGCAGCTATATAACAAATTAAATGCTGTTGTGAGCCGTTATTTGAAAATTCCTATCAGGTATTTGGGTAATGTGCCGGATGATCCGCAATTGGTTAAGGCAGTAATGCAGCAGATGCCGATTTCTATTGATAATCCGAATGCGAAGAGTGCGAAGGCATTTGAGAATCTTGCATGTGTACTTACAAATAATGCTATGGATGTGAATTTTAGAAAACATGGAATGACAGGTTTTTTTGCCAATATGGTCAGGGGTATAAGGAATCGTGAGTGGCAACAGTAATCAGAGAGGAGAGGGTTATGTTATCTAAATTTGTTAAGGTTGGGGACAAACTTGAATTGGAAACAATTGAAGATGAGGAATTTAAGGAGCTGCACGAGAAGAAGAATTATCGCAGTCAGGTATATGACATCGTTTCCGAGGATCAGGTTAAAATTGCAATGCCAATGGAGCAGGGCAAAGTTGTATTGCTTCCGGTTGATGGTGAGTACAATATGTGTTTTTATGCTCAGTCCGGTTTGTATCAGTGTCTGGCGCGGGTTATTGACAGATATAAGGCCGACAATGTTTTTGTACTCGTTATGGAACTTACTACCGATATACGCAAGTATCAGAGACGTGAATACTATCGATTAAATTGCGTGCTTGATATGAAGGTTCGTGAAGTGGTCAAAACGGAAAGAGATGATTACAATGTTTCCGAACATGTATATTTCCTTGATACGGACATTACTTTCAGCAATGGAACAATGGTTGATATAAGCGGTGGCGGAGCGCGTTTTATTTCCAAAACACAATATCCTAAGGGTTGTAATATACAATTTGCATTTGGTCTGTTTGTAAGCGGAAAACTTACCGAATACAGGCTTCTTGGAAGAGTTCTTTACTCAGAGGAGCTTGCAAGCAGACCCGGTGCTTTCGAACATCGAATTCAATTTGTCAATATTATGAATGATGAACGTGAAAGTATAATTAAGTTTATTTTTGAAGAGGAAAGAAAAATACGTAGAAGAGAGAAGGGATGATTCTTGAAGAAAAAAATTCTGATAGTCGACGACTCTGCACTCATGAGAAGGGTGCTGTGTGATATAATTAACTCGGACGACAGATTTGAGGTTGTTGATTATGCAATTGACGGAGCTGAGGGCTTCAAGAAAATTTGTGCTAAAACATTTGATGCGGTTGTGTTGGATGTATATATGCCGAAAATGACAGGTCTTGATATGCTTCGTGAAATGCAGAAAAGCAAGGTTTACGCAAACGTACTTATGGCAAGCACGACTACAGGCGAGGGTGCTAAGGAAACAATTGAAGCTCTGGAACTCGGAGCGGTTGATTTCATTAAGAAACCTGAGAATGTGGCTGATGCAAGACATGATGCATTCAAGAACAAATTTTTGAGCCTTCTTGATATCGTAACCAAAGCAAACAGCAATCATATGGCAAGAGCAGGCGTCATGTCAGCAGGTCCGAAAACAAAGAGTGGACCGACATTTACGACTAGGTATGATGTTAACTTTCATACCGGTGTTAAGCCTAATTTAACACCAGCGACATCACGTGCGGGTAGTGTGGTTGATGCTAAAACAGGCGACACATCAAGAACTGACAGGACATTTGTTGCACCTACTAATGTACGTGGGAACAAAATTGTTGCTATTGCATCTTCTACCGGTGGACCCAAAGCACTTCAGGAGGTTATTCCATACCTCCCTAAGAATCTTAAAGCTCCGGTTTTGTTGGTGCAGCATATGCCAAAAGGTTTTACCAAGTCACTTGCGGAACGTCTCAATGAAATTAGCGAGATGACGGTTAAAGAAGCCGTTATGGGAGAGACAATCATAAACGGTCATGTGTATATTGCACCGGGAGGGACTCATCTTAAAGCAGAAAGAACTGTAGCAGGTTACAAAATAAAGCTTACGGATGAACCAAACAGAGAAGGTGTTAAGCCTTGTGCGAATTATATGTATGAGTCGTTGATGGATTCGCATTTTGATGAAGTTGTCTGTGTAGTGCTTACCGGAATGGGGTGTGACGGAACCGCCGGTATTGTTGAATTGAAGAAGAAAAAAAATGTGCGAGTAATCGCACAGAACGAGGAGAGCTGTACTGTATATGGCATGCCCAGAAGTATAGTGGATGGTGGCCTTGCTAATGATGTGGTACCGCTTTCAAAGGTAGCAGAACACATTATTAAGAACGTGGGGGTATACTAGCTATGGATGTTAACCAGTATTTGGAAATTTTTCTTGATGAAACAAATGAGCATTTGCAGAGCTTAAGCGATCAGTTGATGATCCTTGAAAATGAGCCCGAAAATGAAGATACTATTAATGAAATATTCCGTGCTGCTCATTCACTTAAAGGAATGGCAGGTACAATGGGATATAAGAGAATGCAGAATCTTACACATGATATGGAAAATGTATTCTCAGAAGTTCGTAACGGCAAGATGAAAGTTACGAGTCCTTTGATTGATGTCTTATTCCAGGCACTTGATGCGCTTGAAGAATACAAGGATACAATTCAGAAGACAAGAGATGAAGGTACGAATGATAATATTCCTATTATTCAGGCATTGCAGAAATGCTTGGATGAAGGTACGGGAGTAGCTTCCGAGACAAAAGCAGAAGCTCCGAAGGAAGAAGCATCAAAGGATGAGGCAGCTAATTCGGATGGCAGCAAGTGGCGTTCTATTAATTTACAGGAACAGGATGTTCATGCCATTAAAGAAGCAGAATCCAAAGGTATGAATATTTACGGTTGTACTGTATTTGTACAGGAGACCTGTATTCTTAAAGCTGCAAGAGCGTTTCTTGTTTTTAAAGCGATTGAGGAGATTGGTGAAATTATTACTTCCGATCCTTCAACGCAGGATATTGAAGATGAAAAATTTGATTTTGATTTCAGCTTATACATTTCGAGTGCAGAACCTTACGAAAAGATAGAAGCGGCTGTACTTAGTGTGTCTGAAATTGATAAGGTTATTGGCTCCAAGGTTGATCCGGCGACTATTGAGGTAACCGAAGCTAAAGCACCGGAATCTGAGGAACCGGCAGCTAAGGAAGAAACCAAGCCTGCAGAAGCTCCTAAGGCAGCAACGCCTGCACCGGCGCAGAAACCTGCTGAAAATGCAGCACCTGCCAAGAAGGCTCAGGGAAATAAACCGGTTGTTAACCGAACAGTCAGAGTTGATATAGAGAAATTAGATGTTCTTATGAATCTTGTCAGTGAGTTGATTATTGCCAAGAACTCACTTGTGTCTTACAGTACTGCCGGACAGGAAGGCGGTAGTGGTAATTTTAATGAGCAAATCGAATACTTAGAGAGCGTTACAACAAATCTTCATGAGTCTGTTATGAAGGTTCGAATGGTTCCTATCGAGAGCGTTACTACTAAGTTCCCAAGAATGATTCGTGATTTATCAAAGAAACTGAATAAGAAAATGGAACTGTATATGTCCGGTGAAGATACAGAACTTGACCGAACAGTAGTTGATGAAATCGGTGATCCTCTGATGCATTTGCTTCGTAATTCGGCAGACCATGGTTTGGAATCGGCTGAACTTCGTGCCGAGCGTGGAAAGAATGAAACCGGTTCTATTTTCCTCGATGCTTATCAGGATGGTAATAACGTTGTGATTGAAGTTCGAGATGATGGTAACGGAATTGATGTTGAAGCTGTAAAGAATAAAGCTATTGAACGAGGAACAATTTCGGCAGAACAGGGCGAGGCAATGTCCGATAAAGAGATTATTGATTTACTGTTCCTTCCGAGTTTTTCAACAGCTAAGGTTGTTTCGGATGTTTCGGGTCGAGGCGTTGGTCTTGATGTTGTTAAGAGCAAGATTGAATCTCTTGGCGGTGATGTTTCTGTAAAGACAAAGCTTGGAGAAGGCTCGACA
>JAZLIP010000100.1:0-2434 GCA_045617445.1 Lachnospiraceae bacterium
TATTCAGAACACCATTCGCAAAATCGCCTTTTCAAGGCTTTTCTTTTGCTCATGTTGTTACTTCGCCATATAAAACTGCTCATAATATTCTTTGCAAGCAAAATATTTTGAGCAGTTTTGCATGGCTCTGAATAGTTACAACAAATCAGCAATTAGCACCTATACAATTTCGATTAGTTTCATCAAATCAAAAGATTAGTAATTTGAAGCAAATAAAAAGTATGCTGTGCAAACTCTTCTGATTCTATCCGATACCTTAGTCAAAAGGGTTCATCTATATTACAATATCCGTAAATTTGCAAAGCTTCTCATTACTTTTCTTAACATACAGAGCTTTAATAAAATCTTCAATTGAATTCAATTTCGTATCAAAAAGCATTCCCGATCCAAGAATATCAACAGAATGCGCATCAGAACCGGCAGTCATAAGTAAATCATACTTTTTCGCATATTCCAGAGCTTTCTCATCTTGAACACACGGCAACGGCTTGCCAAACATTTTCATACCATTGGAAATATTAAGAACTTCGACGCCATCCACATATTCCGGAAATAGTCTTATTTCAGGAATATAATATGCTTCTCTGTAAGGATGAGCCTGAATAACAATTCCACCCGATGCTTTAACGAGTTCAAACTGTTCTTCCACGGAAGCATCCCTTATTTCTTCATGTTTTAAGAGCCACTCCTTCGTCAAACCATAAATCAGAAATTCTGTACCATCATAACAGGATTCCCACCCAAAGAACACGTCGAGACCAATTGCATCACCTGTTTTCTTAGCTTCCTCATATCCCAATGCATAATGTTGTACCCAGTCTTCCCAGTGTAATTCATGATTAACAGCTGTGTTTCCATAGAAAAAATGATCCGTAACAATTATTCCCGTGTATCCATATTCCTTACAGGCCTTTGCCATCTCAGATCCGGTACTATTTGCGCAGGCACTACCCTGTTTGGTATGAAGATGCGTTTCATATAAATACCGTCCCTTATATTTCTCACCGTTTTCATCCTTCATAACATTTATTCCTCTAAATTACGTAGTTTTAAGACTGTAAAATGAACTAAATAGGTAACTATTCAGTGGTAGATAGGAACACTAAATACGTGCAACACCTGTTTCTCTTGCCGCTTCGGCAACAGCTCTGGCAACTTCCTTCGTAACATTCTCATTAAATCCATTTGGAATTATATTATCGGCATTAAGTTCATCATCAGAAATAATTGAAGCAATTGCCTTAGCTGCAGCAAGCTTCATTTCATCATTGATATCCTTAGCCCTTACGTCAAGAGCGCCGCGGAAAATACCCGGAAATGCAAGAACATTATTAACCTGATTTGGAAAATCCGAACGACCGGTTCCAATTACAGCAACGCCTGCTTTCTTAGCTTCATCCGGAAGTATTTCCGGTACAGGATTAGCCATTGCAAATATAATAGGCTTATCAGCCATAGACGCTACCATTTCACTTGTAAGAACACCCGGAGCCGAAACACCGATAAACACATCCGCGCCTTTAATCACATCGCCAAGAGTTCCCTTCTTTTTCTCAAGATTTGAAATCTTAGCCATTTCTTCTTTGATAGAATTCAGACCTTCACGTCCATCATAAATTGCACCTTTTGTGTCACATAAAATAACATTCTTAAGACCTGTCTTCATTAACAACTTGGTAATTGCAATTCCTGCAGCGCCCGAGCCGTTAACCACGACAGAAATTTCTTCCATTTTCTTCCCAACAAGTTTAAGCGAATTAATCAATCCCGCCAAAACAACTACAGCCGTTCCATGCTGATCATCATGAAAAATCGGAATATCACAACGTTCTTTAAGTTTCTTCTCAATTTCAAAACACCTTGGAGCCGCAATATCTTCAAGATTAATGCCGCCAAAAGAACCGGCCAGCAATTCAACTGTTCTTACAATTTCATCAACTTCTTTAGAACGAATACAAAGAGGAAATGCATCTACATCGCCAAATCGCTTAAACAAAACGCATTTTCCTTCCATAACAGGCATTCCTGCTTCCGGTCCAATATCACCAAGTCCCAAAACCGCAGTTCCGTCAGTAACAACAGCAACAAGATTGCTTCTCCTTGTATACTTGTAAGACAACTCAACATCCTTATTGATTTCCAAACAAGGTTCAGCAACTCCCGGCGTATATGCCACCGCCAAATCTGCCATGTTTTCCACCTGACACCTGGAGACAACTTCAAGTTTTCCCTGCCATTCTTCATGTTTTTTTAATGCAAATTCTTTCTTATCCATAACACTGACCTCTACATAAATTTTTATTTGTAACTATTCAGAGCCATGCAAAACTGCTCAAAATATTTTGCTTGCAAAGAATATTATGAGCAGTTTTATATGGCGAAGTAACAACATGAGCAAAAGAAAAGCCTTGAAAAGGCGATTTTGCGAATGGTG
>JAZLIP010000101.1:0-9038 GCA_045617445.1 Lachnospiraceae bacterium
ATTTTCATCAATTGATTCTTCGTATTTTCCGGTGGCCAGCCCAAATGACATTGTAACATTATGTACTACACCATTATATTCAATCAGCTCACTTTGAACATTATTAAATATTTTCTCCAGATAAACTCCGGCTACTATTTCATCCACATTTTCAAACACAAGCAAGAATTCCTCGCCGCCCCAGCGTGCTGCAAATCCGTGATTTCTCATTCCCTCACCAAGAACTTTGGCAACCAAACGGAGCACGACATCACCGCACTCATGACCAAATTGATCGTTAAATTTCTTAAAGAAATCAATATCACCGATGGCAACGCAAAAAGGTAATCCTGTCTGCATATATTCCTCAAGATGCTTTCGACCGTAATTTCTGTTGTAAATACCGGTAAGCGAATCCTTCTCTATTAACTTATGCAAAGAAGAACTGAGCTTAAGTATAAGCTTACCCATCTCCCCAAGTTCATCGCTTCTTGAATATACCGATTCATCCAATTCCTCTGACAAATCACCATCGGCAATACGCTTAAGAAAAATCATAATCCGCTTAATCACATCAATAATTCCCGACGTAAAATGCATAATACAAAATGTTGTAAGTGCCAGTGCAACAAGCATAAGCAAAATATTTTTGATAACATACTTAATCAACATCTTACTAACCGTATCAGCCGGTGTCGCCATCCCAATCATTCCAAGGCAGGTATATCCGTCCGCAGAAAACAGTGGCTGATAGTAAGCAAAATATTTGCGCTCACCGACATAAACATTACTGTAGAAACTGCTGTTCTTTCCCTCTACAACATTATTTAAGACAGTCGCATTAACACCTGTATTAAGAAATCTGTTTCCCTCAGCATCGGTAATTGTTGTAAGAACTCTTGTATCATAGAAAAAGAACGAAATCTCGACACCTGTTTCATCACTCAGTTTATCCAGTATTTCACAGTCATTACTAAGTAATGCATTACCCTTATAGAATTCAATATTCCCATCCACAATCACTACATTATAATCGCCATCATATAAAGCATCATAAAAAGCAAGTACCGACATACCGACATTCTTAAGGTTGTTTGATACTTCTAGCTGAACACTTTCAGACATTGAGATGGAATTAAAAATTGTTACTGCTGCACCAAATAAAAACAACGGCAGCAAAGTAATCCACAAAAATGTCGAATATAAACTTTGAAATCCTCTTACCTGTTTTATATAATTTAGTTTCATTGCCACACCTTAAATCTCTTCCGCGAAAGCACTTTATAAAGTTGCCGTTCAGTTCCTGACCGGTACTATTTATTACTGCATTTGGAATTCGAGTGGAATATATATTCTCCCTTGCTGCTTCGCATAACAACATTCCACAAAGAATTGTCACCTTTTTTCTTATAGAAAACACTATACAAATTATTGGAATCATATGTACCGGCAACACAGGTAATTTCCACATATTTCTCATTTCCGTCAAGCTCAACCTCGGAAGGTAGAGAATATTCCTCCTGCAAATATGGATTCTTTTCTTTAAGATTAAGTAATGCGGATATTTTCTCAAGCTGTTCACCCGACAATTGGATACTTTCAACGATAACCTCCTCATCCTTTTTTTGAACAAAATCCGGAATCGTAGCTTTCGCAGTTTCCTTTGTCGTATCTTTACTTGCAGCTTTTGCTGTTTCTTTTAACGTATCTTTGCCTGCAGCTTTCGTTGTTTCCTTTGTCGTATCTTTGCTTGCAGCTTTTGCTGTTTCCTTTGTCGTATCTTTACTTGCAGCTTTCGTTGTTTCTTTTAACGTATCTTTACTTGCAGCTTTTGCTGTTTCTTTTGGAATTTCTACGGAAGTTACCTTGGGAGACGATTTGGAATCTGATTTTCTGATTTCCGCAATCATATCATCATATTGCGCTGCAATAGAGGCTCTTGTATTTAGTTTATCAACATCAGCATCGCTTAAGTCTTCACACAGAATTTCTTTGACGTTACCATGCTTAACGTCCCTGATTCCTTCTACATGAATACCGTTAAAAATGTCGTTTTCTTTCGCCAAATCATCTTCCGTCTTAGCTTCCTTACTTCTGTCAATCAACGGAATAACAGGCTCACTGCTTATTACGACATCTTTCTTGCAACCTGCAAGTCCAAATACAAGAGCACTCATAACAGATATTTTGATTATCTTTTTGATTTTGCAATCCATTAAATCAAACAACCTCAATCCTTCTTTATAGCAGCCACCAATTTAGAATCAACCACTTCTATGAGAATTTTGTCGCCTTCATTGCAATCCCCTTTAAGAATCAGTCTTGCAACAAGTGTTTCCACAGTTTTAGTCAGGTAACGTTTAAGCGGTCTTGCACCGTATACAGGATCATATCCTTCCCCAACAATAAGTTCTCTTGCTTCCCCGGTAATATCTACCGACAGATTTCTATCAAGTAACCGATTATTAAGCTCACTCAGGAGAAGATTTACTATACCGCCTATATTTTCTCTCGTAAGAGGTTTAAACATAATTATTTCATCAAGTCGATTCAGAAATTCCGGTCTGAAATGATTCTTTAAATCATTCATTACCATTTCTTCGGCATCTTCCTTAATCAATCCGGATTCGTCAATTCCGCCAAGCAGATATTCCGAACCGATATTACTGGTCATAATAAGTATTGTGTTTTTAAAATCAACGCATCTACCCTGTGAATCGGTAACCCTTCCATCATCTAAGACTTGCAAAAGCACATTAAACACGTCAGGATGTGCCTTCTCTATTTCATCAAAGAGAACAACTGAATACGGTTTTCGTCTGACTGCTTCGGTCAATTGTCCACCTTCTTCATATCCGACATATCCGGGAGGTGCTCCAATCAATCTGGATACGGAGAATTTCTCCATATATTCCGACATATCTATACGAACCATGTTATTCTCATCATCAAACAAACTTGCAGCCAAAGTTTTGGCAAGTTCCGTTTTTCCCACACCCGTAGGACCAAGGAAAAGAAATGACCCAATCGGTTTACTCGGATCTTTGATACCGGCTTTGCTTCGTATAATCGCCTCAGTTACTTTATTTACCGCATCATCCTGCCCTATTACACGACTATGCAGTTGCGAATCAAGATTAAGTGTTTTCTTTTTCTCCGATTCTGTCAGCTTGGCAACAGGTATCCCTGTCCATCTTGAAATAATCTTGGCGATTTCATCTTCGGAAACATTTTCATGCGCCATTCGCAAATCAGCCTTCTTAATTGATTCCTCCTCAGCCTCAAGCTGTTCCTTCAATTTTGGTATAGTACCGTATTGAAGTTCGCCGGCCTTGGAATAGTCACCGTTTTTCTCGGCAATCGCAAGTTCATCATTTGCATCTTCAATGTTCTGACGCAATTTCTGAAGTTTTTCAATCGAAGCCTTCTCATTCTCCCATTCCGTCATGAGATTAGTAAGTTCATCCTGTTTTTCTGCCAATTCCTTACTTAGAGCGCTGAGACGATCCACGGAAAGTTTGTCTTCTTCCTTCTTAAGAGCAGCAACTTCGATTTTCATCTGAGTAACCCTGCGATTCAACTCATCAAGCTCCATCGGCATAGAATCAAGCTCCGTCTTTATCAAAGCACAGGCTTCATCTACAAGATCGATTGCCTTATCCGGCAGGAAACGATCCGAAATATAACGATTGGAAAGTGTTACCGCCGAAACAAGTGCGGAATCCGTAATTTTAACATGATGAAAATTCTCGTAACGTTCCTTAAGACCACGTAATATGGAAATTGTTTCCTCAAGGGATGGTTCATCAACCATTACCGGCTGAAATCTTCTTTCCAGAGCGGCGTCCTTCTCTATATACATCCTGTATTCATCAAGAGTTGTTGCTCCGATACAATGAAGCTCGCCACGCGCAAGCATTGGCTTAAGCATATTACCCGCATCCATTGCTCCGTCAGTTTTACCTGCACCGACAATCAAATGCAGTTCATCTATAAATAGAATTATTTCACCGTCCGAATTCTTCACATCTTCCAAAACAGCTTTGAGACGTTCTTCAAATTCACCGCGGTATTTCGCACCGGCAACCAATGCGCCCATATCAAGTGAAAAGATTTTCTTATTCTTTAAATTCTCCGGAACATCCTCATTTGCAATTCGTTGAGCCAATCCCTCAACAACTGCTGTCTTACCGACACCGGGTTCACCGATAAGTACCGGATTATTCTTGGTTTTCCTCGAAAGAATACGTATTGCATTCCTTATTTCTTCATCACGCCCTATTACAGGATCCATCTTACGGAGGCGTGCCTTCTCAACCAGTTCCTGCCCATATTTTAGCAAGGTGTCATAAGTTGCTTCGGGATTATCACTGCTGACACGCTGATTTCCCCGAACTGTCTGAAGTGCAGTAAGGAAACGTTCTCTTGTAATACCAAATTCGGTAAACAAAGCCTTGATTTCTTTATCCTGCTTAGCAATCATTGCCAACATCAAATGTTCAACCGAAACATACTCATCACCGAATACTTTCAATTCTTTCTCCGCCGACAATATACAATCATTCAGTTCCTGACTAAAATACCTCTTACCTCCGCTAACCTTTGGTCTGCCGTTAATTATTTTCTGTACAGCATCTGAAAAATATGGAAGATTAATTTCCATTTTTTCAATCATTTTAGGAATCAGACCGTCCTCCTGTGTAAGAAGTGCAAGCAGCAAATGTGCCTCAACCAATTCCTGATTACCGTTTTCCATAGCAATCTTCTCAATATCATTGATTGCTTCTCGCGACTTAACTGTGAACAAATTAATATCCATACAACTCACCTCCCAAATATCGCATAAATGATACCCAATTCAAGACTCGCACCTATGAATTACAAGGTTGTTATATCACGTTTGTTAGCACTCGTCAATAGTGAGTGCTAACAATTATTATCGCTTAAGAATATTTTTTAACCATTTGGAATGTTCACTTAAATCTACATCTTCAAAAGCACTTGTTTTATCAGAATTCTTCAGTATAGCGGCAGAACTCTCATCAGCATTGGAAAGATTCCATTGAATATAACTTATCGCATACTGATTCAGAAGTTCAATCCATGCATTTCCACTCTCGTAATCCAACTCCCCGTTTCCACTGCTTTCACAAATACCGAATTCCGTCACAAAGAGAGGAATATCGGAATCCATACATTTAATAACCTCAAGTCTTTCATTTGCCCCATGTGAAGCGGCATAAAAATGCAAACTGTACATAATATTCTCATATTCGGTAAGTCCGTCTCCAATAGCCTCCGACGGTCGACCGGACCAAAAAGGTGTACCGACTATTATAAGGGATTTGGGTGAATTGTTTCGAATTACCGGAATTACTTCATTTGCATACTCCTTAATTTCGCTCCAGGTTGTTTCCGAATTCGGTTCATTGCAAATTTCATATATTACATTTTTATATTCACCGAATTCAGAAGATATTTCATCAAAGAAAGCAATCGCTTCATCCTGATGAATTCTCGGATCCGCATCACTCAAAATATGCCAATCAACAATAACATAAAGATCTGCAAGCGTAGCATATTCTATTCCGTTACGAATAATCTGCTTAAGTTCTTCCTTATCACCGTCCTCGCAATATCCATGGTAGCTCCGCGTATACATGGAAAGTCGCACTACATTTGCATTCCACACAGTATGCAATTCATTAAACAATTCCTGATTTATATACTTAGGAAACCACTGAATACCATGCGAACTGATTCCCCGAAGCTGAATACGTTTTCCTTTTTCCGAATATAATCCATTTTTTTCAACATGCAGCCAACCTGCTTTAGACGGAAAAACCGTATTACTTACAGCATTTTCGATACTCTTGGAATTAAGGAAACGCTCTATCAATTCAGCAAGCTTTAATCTCTTTAATTTCTCACTTATAATATCTTCTTTCTTCTCATTATCCGCACCCGAAAAATCACCGGCAATTTCCACAACGGAATCCGCCGGTGATGTCACCTCAGCCACTCTCTCTTCAGAGCAACCGCAACATAAACTTGCTCCGACAATAATCATTGTTGCTACCATATTTCTCACACTACTAATTTTCATAAAATCATATCTTCCTGTTCTTACGCATTTCAAAGAAATCATCTATATTTTTAACTACATCGGCCGGTGGCATACTCTTAAGAAGATAGCCCGCAGGCTTTAAGGAAACAACACTCTTTACCGAATTTATATCTGCCATGGCAGTCAGAAATATTACCGGAATACTGCTCGTTGATACTTCTGAATGAATCATCTCAAGAAATTGAGGTCCCGAACATACCGGCATTTCATAATCGAGCAAAATCAAATCAACCGTTTCTTTTGTCAGGAACGAAATAGCCTGCGCAGCACTTTGACATGTAGTAACGAAGTATTTGTCATTTAACCATGATTTAATCAATCTAAGCTGTATTTCAGAATCATCAACAACAAGTATATGCTTTTTCCCGTTATTTTGTTGTATTTTCTCAAATTCAATATTAAGAAGCTTAACTAATTCGCCTGCATCAAACGGTCGCACAAACTCATGCCAAATAAGCGTGTCCTTTACCGAAGTCTTTAAGGAAATCAATTCATTTGGATATCCTACCAATGCAATTCTCAGCTCATGCTCCACACAATAATCATTAAGGTAAATAATTGCTTCGGGGTTGTTATCCTTAATGTCGCCCGAATAAACGATAACCAATCCCGGAACTGTTTTGACTTTGCTTATCTCATCAACAGACATTCTTACGAAATCAACTACATAACCATTTTTCGTAAGCATATCCTGCAACGCATTCATAATAACCGAATATCCGTTAGCTCCAACAAGTAATACTCTTTTGTCCATTCAATTGCCCCTTCTTAATTTATAATAGTTACTATTCAGTCCCTGAACAATAACATTTTAACTTATCAAGCAGTTCCCTGTAAACCTTCATATCTTCCTCATGATGTTCCAATACATATTCAACATTATCCTCTTTAATCGCGTCCTCTAATGCCTTGGCTCTCTCTGACATATCGGTTGCACCTATGTAAAGTGATGTACTCTTCACAGAATGAATTGTTATTCGGTAATTTTCGTAATCCTTGGCCGTAAAATAATCTTCCAAGGCAGAATAACTATTCTTGAAAGCGTATGTATTCACAATTTCGGCATACAAATTTTCGGTGCCACAGTATGAAAGACCCACCGACGTATCCAATATTCCGTTTAATTTCTCAACCAAACTGCTTCCCGAAATGTTTTTTGGTTCCTTAACAGGATTAAGCTCCTTTGCAAACTCAACCGGTACAGATGATTCCTTTTCGTCATTTTCACTGCAATATTCGATAAGTTCTTTCGGAATATACTTAAGCACCGTTTTTTCAAGTTCAATGCTGTTAATCGGTTTCGACAAATAACCGTCAAAACCGTAAGCTATATATTCTTCCCGTGCACCTACAACGGCATTTGCAGTAAGTGCAATAACCGGAGTTTCCTCATTAGGATAATCCTTTAATTCTTTCATTCTTCGTAATGTTTCAATACCATCCATCTCAGGCATCATATGATCCATAAAAATCACATCATATTTAACCATTTGCACAATTTCAAGGCATTCACTTCCGCTTGACAATGTATCAACACATATCTGCGTTTCCTTAAGAAGTCCGGAAATTACCTCAAGATTCATAGGTGCATCATCAACAACAAGAATACGTGCTTCCGGTGCCCTAAACATTTCATGATAATTAAACGAATCGGTAACTGACTGCATATTATCATAAGAGAACTTGCCCATCGGTTCCTTGTTAACAATACCCTGCTTGACAGTAAATGAAAATGTAGAACCCTTGCCGTATTCACTTTCAACATCAATTCTACCATGCATCAAATCCGCAAGTTCCTTTGTGATGGCAAGACCCAAACCGGTTCCTTCTATATTCTTGTTCTTCTCTTCGTCTACACGCTGGAAGGAATTAAAAAGTTTAATTTTATCATCTTCTTTTATTCCAATACCGGTATCGGTTACAGACAATTTGAGCAAAATGTTTAACTCATCAACAGGTTCCCAATCCGCTTCAATAGTTACAGAACCTTCTCTTGTATACTTAACGGCATTTGTAAGAAGATTTGTAAATATCTGACGTACTCTCGTTTCATCACCGTAAAGTGTCTTGGGAATATTCTCGTTGTTCTTAACATATACCGCAAGGCCCTTATCTTTGGCACGCATAGCAATCAAATTGTAGCTGTCATTAATGAGCGAAACAACATCATAATCCGCACAAATAATTTCCATTCCGCCCGCTTCTATCTTGGAAAAATCAAGAATATCATTTACAAGTGCCAGCAAAGTCTGACCGGCGCTCTTTATATTCAGAGCATACCCTGCAATATTTTTATCCCTATTTTCCCTGAGAATTATTTCATTCATACCAAGCACCGCATTAATAGGTGTTCGTATTTCATGTGACATGTGAGCAAGGAAATCACTCTTCGCCTTGTTTTCACTCTTCATTTCCTCAATGGTTTCTTCATCCTTAAACAAAACATACACATAACGAATTACCCTTGTTGCCATCAGAAGAGTATATGCCACTGCCGCAAAACAAATGAAAATGCTGATAGAAATCATCGTTCCCATATTTACGCTGAAAGCATTATCGAGTTCTTCTGTCTTCTTTCCCGTAAATACTGCGCCGATAACTCCGCCGTTTTCCGATTGCACCGGAAGGAAAAATCCATAGTAGGACTCACCCCCGATATTTATATTTTCTACTTTGTGTTCCTTCCCTTCACCGATTACAAGTCTTTCCATATCACCCTGCATGTATGTTCCGACCAAGCTGTCACCGTTTGCATCTTCAAGTGAACTTATAATATTTTTGTTCTTGTAATATACCGATGAATATATTCCCGATTCACTCTGCAATTTATCAAGCATCGCATAATTGTTGTTCACAACATACGTTCCTTTAATAACCGTTCCTGATTCCAGCATCACGAAATCGCCGTTTCCAACAGCATCATAAGCAGCCA
>JAZLIP010000102.1:0-14348 GCA_045617445.1 Lachnospiraceae bacterium
TCAGAACACCATTCGCAAAATCGCCTTTTCAAGGCTTTTCTTTTGCTCATGTTGTTACTTCGCCATATAAAACTGCTCATAATATTCTTTGCAAGCAAAATATTTTGAGCAGTTTTGCATGGCTCTGAATAGTTACAAAAAATTAAAAAATATTGGGTGCATAGTTTCAAAACATATGCCGGGTATTTACTATGTAACAGGTAATGTAATGTTTACTACACAAATTCTTGTATCAAGCGAATTGGAACAAGGACACGTCTGGTTAAGAGTTTTAACTGACCATATAAAAGAACAGGATATAATTAATTTTGCTCTTGAAGGAAACAAAGTAATTACACAAGGGCGAAAAAACGATGTGGATATCATATATCAGGTAAGCGTAATGGCAAATATTGAATTATATGATGAGCTAAAAAGGAGGAATCCGCTTATGTGTGAAGCATTGAAAATATTAATGAAACCGGAAATAGATGAAGGAAGACTTGAAGGCAGACTTGAAGGCAGACTTGAAGGTGAGATTTTTCTATTAAGGAATCTAATTTCAGCAGGCATGCTTTCTAAAGATAATGCGGCCGCAAGTATAGGCATGACCGTTGCCGAGTTAGAAGCAAAGATTACAGAATTGTCAGAAACACTATAGATTAATGTTACAATATTTTAAAGTTTTCTTATTGCATTACTGTCGGATATACTATAAAATTATTTGAAACAAGGACATAATCATCGTATTAAAGGAGGTATGAAATGCAGACAATTGATTGTATCTTAACCAGAAGAAGTATTCGTAAATTTACAGATGAACCGGTTAGCCATGAAGTTCTCGAGAAGATTGTTGCCGCAGCAGCATATGCACCTTCTTGGAAAAACACACAGATTGCAAGATATATTGCAATTGAAGATCCTAAACTCAAAGAAAAAATTGCTAACGATTGTACTAAATGTTTTACATATAATGCAGGAACAATGGCTTCTGCGCCTATGCTTATTGCTGTTACAGTATTGAAGAATCGATGTGGATACGAACGTGATGGTTCTTTCACCACAAGCAGAGGGGCATCGTGGCAAATGTTTGATGCCGGTATAGCATCTCAGACCTTTGCTCTTGCCGCACATGAGTACGGTCTTGGTACAGTAATAATGGGAATATTTGATGATGAGCTTTCCGATGTTTTGGAAATTCCGGAAGACAGGGAATTGGTTAATATTATTTGTATTGGTTATCCGGCAGAAAGCCCTGAGGCTCCAAAGAGGAAATCCGTTTCAGATTTACTTACCTATAAGTAATCAAATTTAAAAGAGAAGATTTTAGTCTTCTCTTTTATTATGGTTGTTTATGATTGTTTATTATATAAATAACATATGCATTTTTACTATTTATATATTCATGTAAAAAATCGCATCACTAATACTCTTACATCATTGTAAATTACTTAATCGAAGGAGAAAAAAATGAGACATTTAATGAGTCCATTGGATTTCAGTGTTGAAGAGCTCGATCAACTTATGGATCTTGCCGCTGACATTGAACAAAACAAGGAAAAATACGCACACATCTGCGACGGCAAAATTCTTGCAACCTGCTTTTATGAACCAAGCACAAGAACAAGATTGAGTTTTGAAGCGGCAATGCTTCGTTTAGGAGGACAGGTTCTTGGTTTCGCTTCTGCTGATTCATCATCCGCAGCCAAAGGCGAAAGTGTATCCGATACAATTAGGATTATCTCCTGCTACGCTGATATTTGTGCAATGCGGCATCCCAAAGAAGGCGCACCGATGGTTGCAGCTTCCAAGTCCTCGATTCCTGTAATAAATGCAGGTGACGGCGGACATCAGCATCCGACACAAACACTTACCGATTTGCTTACGATACGTTCTCTCAAAGGGCATCTTAACAATATGACTATTGGTTTATGCGGTGATCTTAAATTCGGGCGTACCGTTCACTCATTAATAAATGCCCTAAAGCGCTATCCCGGAATTTCCTTTATCTTTATTTCACCGGAAGAACTTCGAATTCCCGATTATATACGCGAGGATATTCTTGACAAAAATAATATTCCATACAAAGAAGTAATCAAGCTTGAAGATGTAATGTCCGAGCTTGACTTGCTATATATGACACGTGTACAACGCGAACGTTTCTTCAACGAAGAAGATTATGTCAGATTGAAAGATTTCTACATTCTGACAAAAGAAAAAATGGCACTCGCCAAGGAGGATTGTCTTGTATTACATCCTCTCCCACGTGTTAACGAAATATCTGTCGAAGTTGACAATGACAAACGTGCAGTATACTTCAACCAGGTTCAATACGGAATGTATATAAGAATGGCACTTATTCTTACTCTGCTAAATTTAAACAAATAGTATAATTGTTACCGGTCAGTGACTGAACAGTAACGTAGAATCACTTCAACATATTTAGGAGGCGAACTATGCTTAACGTAGGAAAAATCGAAGAAGGCTTTGTTCTTGATCATATTGATGCAGGAAAAAGCATGTCAATATATTACAATCTGAAATTAGACCAGCTCGATTGCACTGTTGCAATAATCAAAAATGCGCGTAGCGAAAAAATGGGCAAGAAAGATATCATCAAGGTTGAATGCGATATAGACATGCTTGATTTGGACATTCTTGGTTTCATCGACCACAACATAACCGTTAATGTAATCAAAGACGGAGGAATTGTTGCCAAGAAAGATTTGGAACTGCCAAGAGAAATCAAAAATGTAATCAAATGTAAAAATCCGAGATGTATTACTTCCATTGAGCAGGAGCTTGCACATGTATTCGTGCTTACCGATCCCGTCAAAGAAGTATACAGATGCAAATACTGTGAAGAACAATATACAAGAAATTGAGTGGAACTATAAGCCGGGTTCTGTATTAGACAATCATCTATCTAGTATGACTGTTACCAGCCACATCAAGCGACCTACCTGAAAACACGGCGGGCAACCGTATAGTTCTCTGTTTGGTCTTGCTTCGGATGGGGTTTACACTGCCCCGGCTGTTACCAACCGGGCGGTAGTCTCTTACACTGCCTTTTCACCCTTACCCATAACGGGCGGTTTGTTTTCTGTTGCACTTTCCTTAGAGTCACCTCCACCGGACGTTATCCGGCATCCTGCCCTATGAAGCCCGGACTTTCCTCTTGACTTTCATCAAGCGATTGTCTGTTCCACTCAAATTCTATTCCAAAATGCCACAACTTCTGAAAATCCAAAATTCAAATTCCGATTCACAAAATCCATAACTTTGAAAACCAAAAATCAAACTTGCTGTTCCCACCTGCCCCTGAATATTAACTAATTATACATTGAACACAGATCCGCCGACAAACTCACGTACAATCGAATTCTTCGGTAAATCTTCACTTGTAATGCCGACAAAATAATCCAGGAATTTAAGTAAGCGTTTCGCTTCCAAATATTCAGGGTCATCCTTCTCAATTGCAAAAAGCAACGGCTCAGCAAACTGCTTAATAACAGCAAGTTCGTAAACCATAGCAGAATTAAACATAGCATCTGCGGATTCCTGATACGGGAAAATATTTTCCTGCTCACCCTTTCTTACCGACTGCCACATTGCAAGTGTTCCTGATGCTGAAGTACCACGTGTACGATTATCGCGAACCATACGACGAAGCAATCTTGAATCTGTTGTAGCAATACGATTGTGCTCATCAACATTAAGTGCGGTAAGAGCACTGATGTAAACTTTATACTTGCACTCTTGTGGAAGTGCATAAGACATCTTCTCATTAAGTCCGTGAATACCTTCGATAACCAACACATCATCTTTATTAAGTTTCATGAAATCGCCACGATATTCACGTTTTCCGGTCTTGAAATTAAACGTCGGTAATTCAACTGTTTCACCCTTAAGAAGCCTTGACATATCATTGTTGAACCCCTCTACATCCACAGCCTCAAGACATTCAAAGTTATAGTTGCCATTTTCGTCCTTAGGAGTATCTTCCCTATTCTTGAAATAATTGTCCAAAGCAATCGGATGCGGCAGCAATCCATGAGCACGAAGCTGAACTGACAAACGATGACTGAAAGTAGTCTTACCTGAGCTTGATGGTCCGGCAATCATCACAAACTTAATGCCTTCCCTTGAAACAATATCCTGTGCAATAGCTGCAATCTTACTCTCCTGTAAAGCCTCGGAAACAAGAATCAGTTCCTCAAGTCCTCCATGACAAATCTTATCGTTTAACGCTCCAACAGTATCAATTCCAAATACATTACCCCACTCGGTAGATTCCATCATTGTGTTGTAAAGCTTAGGTGATGCTTCAAAAGGTGGAATAATATCGGGTGTTTTTCTCTCCGGCATCATCATTACAAGGCCTTTATCATATTGATACAAATCATAATGCTCAATATAACCGGTTGACGGACACATATAACCATAGAAATAATCGCAGAATCCATCAAGTTCATACACATTAACTCTTGATGCACGGCGATATTTAAAAAGTCTTTCCTTATCATGCATACCGTTTGAATGGAACAATGCGATTGCATCATCAATATTGTAGGAGTTCTTGCTGATAGGCATGTTGGCAGCTATAATCTCGTCTGCCCTCTTTTTAATTTGGCAAATAAGCTCATCATCAACATGTACATCACCAAAAATGCTAAAATAGAGTCCTCTTCCTATTGAAAATTCTGTTTTGATTTTGGAGAGCTTATCCGCACCGACAACATCATAAACAGCCTTAATCACTACAAATGATGCCGTACGACGATAAGTTTTATATCCGGTTCTATCCTTAACCGTCTTAAAACTCAGTTCGCAATCCTCATAAACCTTCTTATGCAGTTCATGTAATTTACTGTTTGAAATTGCAAGAACAATCCTCGCATCGTACTGCTCCTGAAAATCAGTCGCAATTTCTTCATAAGTTGTTCCGGCAGGATATTCTTTGATAACACCCGCTACATTAACAGAAATCATCTTATTCACCAAGCTTATCACCTCACCTTTATCTGAATTGAATCTTATAATATATTCTCATTAACAAAACCTGTTCAATTGTACATTGCAATTGCTTCTTCAATATACATAATATTTCCTGTGACTTCACTAATTCTGTCTTCAACCTTTTCAGTTTTCTCCGACATTTTCAAATCATCAAGTATTTTTCGCCACAAATCACGTTCTTTAAGCAAAAAACGGTATAGCACAGGATTCTGTTCATTCAACAATATTTTACCATACCTATAATATATTTCACGTTCAAGAACCATATTACCATGAATTGCTTTTATTATCGGATAGAACTTTCCATCCTCATAAACAATATCTTCGGAAACAATTCTGTACCGACTATTTTCAAGGAAACGGCGAACACTTCCGATATCGGATTGCGGTTGAAGAATCAATTCATCCACTTTATCACATATGGCAGCACCCTTTATCAAAATATTAACCATCAAAGGACCACCCATGCCCGCAATAACTATTGAATCCACTTCATTGTCAACTAATTTATCAAGTCCGTCAGAAAGCCTGATTTCAATATCCGAAGAAACGCCATACTCAACAACATTTTCATAAGCTCTTTGCATTGGACCCTTGTTAATATCCATTGCAATAACATGTGATGCTATATTTTTCTTAATAAGATAAATTGACAAATAACCATGATCACACCCTACGTCAGCAACACGGCAACCAAGTGTTATCATTTGAGATACAGCAAGTAATCTTTCTGACAAATTCATTCAATATCACCTATTTTCTTATTTTTACGGATTAATCAAGATAATCCTTCAACTTGCGGCTTCTGCTTGGATGACGAAGCTTTCTAAGTGCTTTGGCCTCAATCTGTCTAATTCTCTCACGTGTAACATTAAACTCCTTACCGACTTCCTCAAGTGTGCGTGCTCTTCCATCATCAAGCCCAAAACGAAGTCTTAATACCTTCTGCTCACGATCCGTAAGTGTACCGAGTACTTCAACAAGCTGTTCCTTAAGCAACGTAAAGGCAGCGGCATCTGCCGGAACAGGGACATTATCATCCTGAATGAAATCGCCCAAATGCGAATCCTCTTCTTCACCGATAGGCGTTTCCAACGAAACAGGTTCCTGAGAAATCTTCAATATTTCCCGGACACGTTCAACAGGAAGCTTCATCTGCTCTGCAATTTCCTCAGCGGATGGTTCTCGTCCCAATTCTTGAAGCAACTGTCTGCTTATCCTGATTAATTTGTTTATTGTCTCTACCATATGAACAGGAATACGAATTGTACGAGCCTGATCTGCAATAGCACGTGTTATCGCTTGACGAATCCACCATGTAGCATACGTTGAGAACTTGTATCCCTTCTTGTAATCAAATTTCTCAACTGCCTTAATCAAGCCAAGATTTCCCTCCTGTATAAGATCAAGGAAAAGCATGCCACGACCAACATAGCGTTTTGCAATACTTACAACAAGACGAAGATTGGCCTCCGCAAGACGTTTCTTGGCTTCTTCACCCTCTTCACCGCCATTCTCCATTTTCTGAGCAAGTTCAATTTCCTCCTCAGCGCTAAGAAGCGGAACCTTGCCAATTTCCTTAAGATACATTCTTACAGGATCTTCTATACTTACACCATCAGGAACCGACAAGTCGATATTTTCAACATCAATATCTTCCTCATCGCCTACCATAATCATTTCGTCATCATCAACTTCCTCTTCCTCGGTTATCTTAAGGACATCAACACCCGAATTTTCAAGGAAATCATTAACCTTATCAAGCTGTTCTTCATTCAAATTCATATCCTTAAAGAAGTTCGCAACTTCCTGACTTTCCAAAACATTCTTTTTCTTTTTGGCTTTAGCCAGAAGTTTCTTGCATTTCTCATCAAACTTCTGCATGAATGCTTCACTTTCATTCAAACTATCATCTGACGACAAACCTTCCTGCATCGCTGTATTTTCCTCAACTACTTCCTGCTTTTTACTCATTTCTTCCTCCATCATTGCAAATTTATTTTTATTTTTTTCAATTCATCCAATTTATTTTTGTTATTAATCATTTCATTCAATGAATTAATATCCGATATATCACTGTTTTTAGCTTTCTGCTCGTAACTGTAGGATTTGACTTTGATAATGATATCCTTAATTGCCTGCTCCTTCTCATTTACGGTTTCAATTTTCTCCAATTTGGATGAAAACAGCAATGCAACCTCATTCTGTTCTTCTTCATCGGTAAAACATGCGATTATTTTCGCCGGATTTACTTCGTTGTTCCTGATTTGTTCAAAGAGCACACCGGCAACCGTCTTGTAAATGTCCTCCGAAAAATCATCTACCTCAATATACTTATTTATGGCATTATAAATATCAGGCTCATCACATATCCATGTAAGCAGTAACTGTTGCGCTTTTTTGATAGGGTTTTCTTTAGGTTTAGCAGCAAAATCAGTTGCCTTTGGTCTTACATATTCTTTAATATTCTCACCACGGACAACCAGCTTCTTTATAAGCATCTGCATATGTTCAACATTGATTTTGTATTTATCACAAATACCCTCAACATAATTGTCTCTTTCTATCGGATTCTCAAAACGTAACAGCAACTTGGCGATTTCGTTTAAGAATCTCGTTTTTCCGTCAGGATCTTTTATATCATATTCTTTCTCTCTTATTCTCACTTCATAGTAGAAGCAATTCTCCGCTTCCTCAATTCTCTTTTCAAATTCCTCTCGGCCAAGATTCTTAATAAATTCATCCGGATCCTTATACGGTTGCATATTTATTACCTTAGCTGACAATCCTACTTCCCTAAGCATCGGTATCGCACGCAAAGCAGCCTTAATTCCCGCCTCATCACTATCATATGTCAAATACACATTATCCGTATAGCGTTTAAGCAGTAATGCCTGTGCTGAAGTAAATGCCGTACCAAGCGAAGCAACTGCTTGAGTAAAGCCTGCCTGATGAAGTGCAATAACATCCATATAGCCCTCGCAGATGATAATATTACGGGCTTTGGAGGTTCTTGCATGATTTAATCCATACAAATTTCTTCCTTTGTCAAATACCGGTGTTTCGGGCGAATTAAGATACTTTGGTTTACCATCACCCATAACTCTTCCGCCAAAACCAATAATCCGATGATTCACATCCATAATCGGAAACATAACACGATTCCAAAATTTATCGGTCATGCCTTCCCTTGAATCATAGGTGAAAATCCCGGATTGTTTAAGTTCATCATCCATAAAGCCCTTGCTTTTAAGATATTTGTATAAGTAATCACGTCCTGTTACCGCAAATCCGAGTCCAAATTTCCTGATAGTTTCTTCTGACAAGCCTCGACCCGTCAAGTAATCATACCCCTTTTTACCGACTTCACTTCGCAATTGATAGTAATAATATTTGCCGGTTTCCTTATTGATTTCAAGTATTCTGCTTCTAAGGCTTTCTTTAGCCTTTTCCTCCTTACTCATTTCCATTTCCGGCAAATCAACATTTACCCTGTCGGCAAGATATTTAACAGCTTCCACAAATCCAAAATTCTCATAATCCATTATGAAAGTAAAGACATTTCCTGCCTTACCGCACCCGAAGCAATAATACATTTGCTTTGAAGGAGAAACCGAAAAAGAACCTGATTTTTCATTATGGAATGGGCAAAGACCAAAATAATTACTGCCCCGCTTCTGCAATCGTACATAAGAGGATATCACATCAACAATATCATTTCTCATGCGAATCTCTTCAATTATTTCGTTTGGATAATACATTTTCAATCCTTCCATGAATCCGGCATGTAAATGTCATTAAATACCGAAATAGCGAATCTATCCGACATCGAGGATACATAGTCGCATACTACTCTTTCTTTACTGTCACCGTTTCTCTCATGAAGCATTTGATATTCAACCGGTATGCAGTAGTAATTCCTCAAGTAATATTCGTACAAATTCTCAACAAGACGTTCTGCCTTAACCTCTTCTCCTTTAGCCCTTGGATTCTGATAAACATTCTTAAACATATATTTTCTAAGTTCCATCATTGCCTCACCGATTTCTGCCGACATAACAATATCATCAGAATCCATACTGGTAGTAATGATGTCATGTATAAATCTGTCTAACCGCTGTGTTGTTGTCTTTCCTAACGTATTTCGCAATTCCTTGGGAATATCATCCTCGCTGAGTATTCTTCCCCTGATTGCATCATCCATATCATGATGCATATACGCTATTTTATCTGAAAATCGAACAATTTTACCTTCAAGTGTTGATGGCATACTGCTTGTCTGATGATTAAGTATTCCATCACGGACTTCCCATGTTAAATTAAGACCTCGTCCATCCTTTTCAAGCACCTCAACAACACGTTTACTCTGAACATTATGCTTAAATCCCATAGGACACACTTTGTCAAGAGCCCGCTCACCCGCATGTCCAAAAGGAGTATGTCCCAAATCATGCCCAAGAGCAATTGCTTCAACCAAATCCTCATTAAGTCTTAAAGCCTTGGCAATTGTACGTGCATTTTGAGAAACTTCAAGTGTATGAGTAAGTCGCGTCCTGTAATGATCACCTTCCGGAGTAAGGAAAACCTGAGTTTTATCCTTAAGTCTTCTGAATGATTTGCAATGAAGAATCCTATCACGATCCCTCTGAAAAACCGGTCGTATATCGCACTGTTTCTCATCCACATCCCGCCCCTTAGATTCTGCGGATTTTGTTGCACACGGTCTTAATATTTCATATTCTCTTTGTTCTAATCTTTCACGGATTGTCATATCTCCCCCAATAATAAACAACCAAGCTGAAATGTTTTAATGATTTGTTAATCCCCCACTTATAGAAGTGTGGGCCTTCTCTCACTGAGACGAAAGAATACCCACACAAATTCTCTCTGATATACATATTCTGCGTCAAAAATTATTATCCTTTTTATATTTTCAATATTTTTTAAATTTCTCGATTTTTTTTTAATATTAGATGAAATTACAAAAATTTCGTGTTTCATTTTTTATCTATTTCCCCCTTGACAGCAAGCACTATATAGCATAGAATATTTTTTGTGTGTTGAGGGGTCGTCCGTGTCCGGACCCGTAACACTTTGGGAGATTCGTCATTCGAAGCTTACTTCGTGTAATAGGAGGTGTAATCATGGCAAATATTAAATCAGCAAAGAAGAGAATTCTTGTTATTGAGACTAAGACAGAGCGTAACAAAGCTGCTAAATCAAGAGTTAAAACTTTCGTAAAGAAAGTTTACGAAGCAATTGAAGCCAACGATAAGGTTGCTGCAGAAGTAGCACTTAAGAATGCTGTTGTAGAAATCAGCAAAGCTTCTTCAAAAGGAATTTATCACAAGAGCACAGCTTCAAGAAAAATTTCTCGTTTAACTAAAGCAGTTAACAAAATCGCTTAATTTAAAATAATATAAAAGAACGATTGATACCGTCATGTCAATCGTTCTTTTTATTTCTTTTTATTTCTTTTTATTTATCTTCATTCATTCTTCTTTCTTATCCCCATCAAAGGTTTGCTTCGTCTTCTCTGAAATGATGTATCTTCTATGACGAAGTCATCATCTTCTTCAATGGATAAATCTTTAATCGAATCTTCGATATCTTTAACACGTTTTTCGTATTTTCCAACATTCTTCTTTATATCATCAAGAGCCTTACCGCTACCATTTGCAGCCATCTTCTCAGTAACACTCTTTTCAGTAACACTCTTTTCAGTAACACTCTTTTCAGTAACACTCTTTTCAGTAACACTCTTTTCAGTAACATTCCTTTTAACATCGGTAGCTTTCACACCTGTATCTGTAGGCTTGTTATTCTTTAACTTAACCGATTCCTTGAGAATCTTATTTTCGCCAACTGTTTTTGTTTTATCCTTTTCATTCTTTTCTTTGTGTGCATTCTTCTCGTTAATTTTCTTGGCATTTGAAGAATCATTTACCGATCTCTCACTAATCTTTTTAACAACGGACTTTTTCTCATCTTTTCCTGAATATCCGACAAATTGTTTGTAATTTCCAACATAATCGTCCTTCTCAAAAGGATATTCAACGCCCCATGCCATTCGAATGCTGTCCATCAATTGCATCACAATAAGAGTCTCCGAATGCGGCATTTCATCAGTCTCGATTCTTCCCTCTTTAATTGCTCGGATTGCTGCATTTACTTCATACTCGTAACCGGTAATCTGTGTTGGTGCAGCATATTCCGAAACAACTTTCCTATCAAGATTATATACCTTGAGCATCTCGTAATTGTTGATATTCTCAATTTCAATATATCCGTTCGTTCCGTTTATAAATCCGCGTCGATCCGTTTGTGCAAGAATAGTAGAATATAAAGATGCCATCTTGCCGTCCGAATACGTAAGCATAATATTCTCCTGTGCATCAACGCCGGTATCAAGTTTGATACAATTAGCCGCAACGGAAGATATTTTATTTCCAAAAACCATTAATGCAAAATTCAAAACATAAACGCCAAGATCAAGCAATGCTCCTCCCGCAAGTTCAGGACGAACCAACCGTTCAATATGTTGAAGCGGATAACCAAGATTGGCTGCAAGCGAAGTCGGAGCACCGATAATTCCCGACTTCACAACCTTATCAATAATATTTCGCATTGGCATGTATCTTGTCCACATAGCTTCAGTAAGCAGTAAACCGTAGTCTTCCGCCATCAGCAATACTTCCTCTGCCTGTTTTGCATTTGCACAAAATGCCTTCTCACACAACACATGCTTACCATGATTCAACGACATCTTAACATGTTCATAATGATGCGAATGTGGCGTAGCAATATAAACAAGCTCCACATTCGGGTCATTCAACAATTCAACATACGAACCATATGCTTTCATGTATCCGTATTTATTTGCAAAATCACGTGCTTTATTAATATCTCGCGATGCAACAGCATAACACTCGGCATCCTTAAGTTGCTGGAGTGTAATTGACATTTTTGCTGCAATTTGCCCACAACCCAAAATTCCAATTTTCATATCAAGCTCCAATCTTCAATTCTCAAAGAATTTTCATTCAAGACTCGCTCATTTTTTAAGAATGGAAACTGTATTATTGCACACAGATAATCCTTCCAAATCATTAATAAACTGTGAGAACTTGGAATAATTGTAATTTCTCACATTAAAATCAATCACTTTTTTCTCAATTTTCTGTTTCAGTTCAGGAAGACTCATAGACTTACTTGCAGCCTTTGAAACAATCTCAACTGCAATTTTTCTGATATCTTCAACGGTAAGTTCACTACCTGCAACAGTCACATAAATTGATTTACCGCGCTGTTCAAGTTTAAGGCTCTTAAAGCTCTCAAGAAACTTAGACAATTTGGAATATCCGTAATTACGTACATCAAAATCAGCATGTCTATTACTTATTTTATTTCCAAGTTCACCGACTGTAGTTTCTCTGTCATTAGAATCATTATCGGCAATGATATTTATGATAGTTTCTTCAATATCGGTTCTTGATATATCATTAGTCTGAGTTTCTTCCTGCGCAAGAATTTCCAAATACTTAAAAAGAGAACATGATGCCTTGAAAGCATCTACTGTTTTCTTCTCGCCCATTCCAATTACCAGCATACCGGCTTCCCGCAATCTTGCAGCAAGTCTGGTAAAATCGCTATCACTGGACACAAGGCAGAAACCATCCACCTTCCCCGAATACAAAATATCCATTGCATCAATAATCATGGCAGAATCCGTAGAGTTCTTACCTTGCGTATAACTATACTGTTGAACCGGAGTAATCGAATATTTAAGGACTACATCCTTCCATGCCGTTGTTGCCGGATTCGTCCAATCGCCGTATGCCCTTTTGTAAGTAGCAATGCCGTAATTAGATATTTCATCAAGTATAAACTTAACATATCTGATTGAAATATTTTCAGAATCAATCAGTACTGCAAACCTTCTCTCGGCAATATCCATAAAAATCAATAAATGAAATAAAAACTACTATTCATTTGTCCCTTTCATTTTGTCATAAAACTCTTTATTTGTTTTTTTAATCGAAATAGGCTTAAAATCAGCATTCAAGAAACAATGACTTGATTCTCCGTCGGCGCAAAGTTCTCCGGTACTCTCAAGGTATACCTTGTACTTGAAAACAATTTTTATACCGTTAAACTTGTCAATTTCAGTTTCAATACGCACAACATCACCAAATCTAAGCATCTTTCGATAATTACAGGAAACCGATAAAACAGGACTTACAATACCCTCATGCTCAAGTCTCGCATAAGCATACCCCAAGTCATCCATCATAGCAATTCTTGCCTCTTCAAACCAGCGAATGTAATTCGAATGATGCATGATTCCCATTTGATCGCTCTCATAATACTGTGTCTTGTGAATATATGAATACTTCATATCATTTTCCAATCTCTTACTTCAATTCAAGACTCGCGCACGAGTCTTGGCGCGGATTCACGGAGTGTTTATCTCAGTGCTTAGGAATAAGTTTTTCCTTTCCTCCCATGTATGGTCTCAAAACTTCCGGAATATTAACACTTCCATCTTCATTGAGATTGTTCTCAAGGAATGCAATAAGCATTCTTGGAGGCGCAACAACCGTATTGTTAAGTGTATGTGCAAAATACTTGCCATCCTTACCGTTTACTCTTATTTTAAGTCTTCTGGCCTGCGCATCCGAAAGATTCGAGCATGAACCAACTTCAAAATACTTCTTCTGTCTTGGGCTCCATGCCTCAACATCAAAAGATTTAACTTTAAGGTCAGCCAAATCACCCGAACAACATTCTAACGTACGTACCGGAATATCCATCGAACGGAACAAATCAACCGTATTCTGCCACAATTTATCAAACCACATTGCAGATTCTTCCGGCTTGCAAACAACAATCATTTCCTGCTTTTCAAACTGATGAATTCTATATACACCACGTTCTTCAATTCCGTGTGCCCCCTTTTCCTTACGGAAACAAGGAGAATAACTTGTAAGTGTTCGCGGCAAAGTATCCTCGTCAACAATGGTATCAATAAACTTACCAATCATTGAATGTTCGCTTGTACCAATCAGGTATAAATCCTCTCCTTCAATCTTGTACATCATTGCATCCATTTCAGCAAAGCTCATAACACCTGTTACGACATTACTTCTAATCATGAAAGGTGGAACGCAATATGTGAATCCTCTATCAATCATGAAATCACGAGCATAAGAAATCACTGCTGAATGAAGACGTGCAATATCTCCCATCAAATAATAGAAACCATTACCTGCCACACGTCCGGCCGCATCAAGATCAATTCCATCAAATCTCTCCATGATATCGGTATGATATGGAACCTCAAATTCGGG
>JAZLIP010000103.1:0-9508 GCA_045617445.1 Lachnospiraceae bacterium
CATTCAACGGGAACTGTTGGTGTTATGTCAATGTCAAATCTTGCAATGGTTGTCGGAAAGCTTGGAAAGAGCGGTTGCGGTGTGAATCCGTTACGTGGTCAGAATAATGTACAGGGTGCATGTGATATGGGTGCCCTGCCGGCAGATCTTCCGGGATACCAGAAGATAAGTAACGATGATACGGTTAAGAAATTTGAAGAGGCATGGGGCGTTACATTAAACAGAAAGCCGGGAATTCATGCAACAGATGTATTTGGCGCCGCAATAAATAAGGATATTCGAGGTCTGTTTATTTTTGGTGAAGATCCTGTGGTGACGGATGCTAATCAAAGTCATATTAAGGAAGCATTAAGTAGTCTTGATTTTCTTGTTATATCTGATTTGTTTATGACGGAGTCCTGTCAGTATGCGGATGTTGTTCTTCCGGGAACGAGTTTTGCTGAGAAGGAAGGGACGTTTACAAATACTGAACGACGTGTACAGCGTGTTAGGAAAGCGGTTACTCTTGATGGGGAGATGCGTCTTGATACAGATATTTTTATCGATTTAATGAATAGAATGGGGTATACACAGCCGCATCTTGATGCTGCTGAAATTATGGATGAAATTGCAAGCCTTACACCAAGTTACGGCGGAATCAGTCACAAGCGACTTGATAGCGGAGAAACTCTGCAGTGGCCGTGTAAAAACAAAGAGTCACAGGGTACACCTATTATGCATGTCGGTAAATTTTCAAGGGGATTGGGCTGGTTTTACCCTGCTGAATATCAGGAGAGTGCTGAATTGCCGGATGAAGAATATCCCTTTATTCTTATGACAGGACGAGTGCTCTACCATTACAATACACGTTCTATGACAGGAAAAGTGCCGGGACTTATGGAGAAATCAGGAAAGGCATTTATTGAGGTTAATTCCGAGGATGCTTCGCGGCTGGAAATCAGTAACGGTGAGAAAGTAAAAGTTTCGTCAAGAAGAGGTGAACTTGTTGCAGAAGCCAGAGTTTCAGATAAGGTTAGTAAAGGTGAAACATGGATGCCATTCCATTTCCCTGATGGTAATGCGAACATTCTTACTAATGCGGTATTTGATGAGTTTGCCAGAATTCCTGAATATAAGGTATGTGCTGTATCGGTAGAAAAAATATGTGGACAGTAATTACGATAGGGATTCTTGCAATTGCTGTTCTGGCTGCTGTTGTCAGAATTGTTAAGAACAGGCAGTCGGGAAAGAGTAATTGCATATACGGAAATGGTGATTGCGGTAATTGTATTGGATTTGGGAAAGCATGCACCGGGAATAAAAACAGTACGAGCAACGGTAAATGGATAAAAAGGAAATAAGAAAGAAATTAATTAAAGAGCGCAATGCCTTACCTGAAAGTGTACGAGAAGTTGACAGCAGTGTTATATGTGAAAAAATAAGGACACTTGATTGCTATTTGTGTGCAGATATTGTACTTATGTATGCTTCGTATGGTTCGGAGGTTTGTCTTGATTCATTGCTTGGATGTGCTGTCAAAAGTGGTAAAATTGTATGTTTTCCGCTTAGTGTTTTTGAAAATGATATTCCAAAGCTTGAATTTTATGAGGTAAAATCATACGAAGAGTTGAAGACAGGTTACAAGGGCATACGTGAACCGGATGTGGAAAAGTTAGGATTGAGTAAATTTAGAAATTTAACTGATCTGGTGGAATCCGAAAAATCCAAGATATTCTGTCTTGTGCCGGGAGTAGGCTTTGACAGAAACGGAAAACGGATGGGCTACGGTAAAGGTTTCTATGACAGATTTGTTGATGGGGGTCCTAATATATTTCGTGTAGGTGTATGTTTTGAAACTCAACTTCAGCCTGATATTCCGACAGATAGTCATGATGTGCCTATGAATATAATTGTGACTGAGGCAGGTACCTATGAAATATCAGGTGACTGACCGCTTAATATATGTGAAGTAAACGCTTACTGTTTAACTCAAACAGCAAGAGTTTTGGGTCTACCACTGAATAGTAACTAAATGTCCGTGATTATACAATAATCTTGACAAGAGCAGCAGTAACGTTTTAATATCATTAAATGTAGTACTAAGATGATAAATCCAGAAAGAAGGAATGAAAATGGAAAAGAAAGATATTGATTGGGGAAGTCTTGGATTTGGATATATGAAAACGGATTATCGTTTTGTATCCAATTACAAAAACGGTTCATGGGATGAAGGCGAATTAAGTACAGATGAGAATATTGTTCTTAATGAGTGTGCATGTGTATTGCAGTACGCGCAGACTGTTTTTGAAGGACTTAAGGCATATACTACAAAGGATGGCAGAACAGTGGTTTTCCGTCCGGATTTAAATGGCGAGAGACTTGAACAGTCGGCTTCAAGGCTTAAGATGCCTATTTATCCTAAGGATAAATTTGTTGAAGCTGTTAAGAAAGTTGTAAAGGCAAATGAAGCATATGTTCCACCATTTGGTAGCGGTGCGTCTTTATATCTTCGTCCGTATATGTTTGGTTCGGATCCTATTATAGGTGTTAAGCCGGCCAATGAATATCAGTTTCGTATTCTTACAACACCTGTCGGACCGTATTTTAAGGGTGGTGCTAAGCCAATTACAGTACGTATTTCGGATTTTGACCGTGCGGCTCCGAATGGAACAGGTAACATTAAGGCAGGACTTAATTACGCAATGAGCCTTTATGCAATTGTTGATGCTCACGAAAAGGGATTTGATGAAAATATGTATCTTGATGCTGCAACAAGAACCAAGCTAGAGGAAACCGGTGGTGCAAATATTATTTTCATCACAAAGGACGGCAAGCTTGTAACACCTAAGTCAAACAGTATTCTTCCTTCAATCACAAGACGTTCAATCTTACAGGTTGCTAAGGAATATCTTGGTATGGAAACAGAGGAACGTGAAGTGTATTTGGAGGAACTTTCGGATTTTGCTGAGTGCGGTTTATGTGGAACGGCTGCAGTTATTTCACCTGTTGGAAAAATTGTTGATCATGGCAAAGAAATTTGTATTCCGGCGGGAATGGAGAAAATGGGTTCTACAATGCAGAAGCTTTACGATACACTTACCGGTATTCAGATGGGTGAAATTGAAGCTCCAAAGGGCTGGGTAGTTGAGATTTAATTGACTTCGAAACAGTAAAGAAAAGTGCGCTTCGCGAACTTTATTTATCAGGATTAAGATGCCGGATTATTTTTAAGATAATCCGGCATTTTGGCTGTGCAAAATAATGCAAGCACCATCATGCTTGCATTATTTTGAAAATATGTTGTTTTGCGCATTGAGATAGGATGGATATTTATGAAGAACTTAAATGCAGATAATATAGATAATGCAAATCAGGAATATGCGGGAGCTATTCTTGTTGGAGTGGATACCGGAAACAGTAAGGATTTTGAACATTCGATGGATGAGTTAAAGGCATTAACCGAGGCATTATTTATTAAGCCTGTACTGATTGTTACACAGATTTTGGAACATCCGGTTGCGGCTACATATATCGGAAGCGGTAAGCTTGATGAAATAAGCGATTATGTACGTATGTATGATGCGGAATATGTGATTTTTGAAGATACGCTTAGCCCGTCACAACTTAAGAATATTGCGGATAAGGTTGATGCGGTTGTATACGACAGAACGAATCTGATTCTGGAAATTTTCAGTAAACGTGCCAAAACACGAGAGGCAAGATTACAGATTGAAACTGCAAGATTGCAATATATGCTGCCACGACTTGTCGGCATGCGAACGAGCCTTGGGCGACAGGCCGGGGCCAGCGGCGCAATGAGTAACAAGGGACTTGGAGAGAAGAAACTTGAACTTGATCGAAGACATATTTTGTCGAGAATATCCGAATTAAACAAAGAACTTGATTTGATAGAACATGACCGAAGTATTCAACGCAAGAAGCGACAGAAATCAAATTATCCGTTAGTTTCACTTGTCGGATATACAAATGCCGGTAAATCGACAATTATGAATTGCCTGCTTAAATATTCGGAAGGTGATGTGCTTGCTGAAAAATTTGTGGAAGAAAAGGATATGCTTTTTGCAACGCTTGATACTACCGTGCGAAAAATATGTACCGAAAACAAACGTGATTTCTTGCTGTCGGATACGGTAGGATTTATAGATGAACTTCCGCATACACTTGTTAAGGCTTTCCGTTCGACTCTTGAGGAGATAAAATATGCGGACATGCTTCTACAGGTTGTTGATACAAGCGATGAACACTATTTGGAGCAGATGAAGGTTACGGAGGATACTTTGAGTGAAATTGGTGCAGGAGATATCCCTGTAATTTATGTGATGAACAAATGTGATATTAATTCAGAGGTTTCAATACCGATGATTAAGGATAATTATATATACATATCGGCGAAGAAGGGCATTGGAATTCCCGAACTTATTGAAATGATTCAGAAAAAAATTTATGATGGAAACAAGCGGGTATCGCTTATACTTCCTTTTGATAAGGGCGGTATCGTATCTTTTATCAGTGATAATGCGCAGGTATATGAACTTAAATATGAAGAAGACGGTATTCATATTGAGGCGGATTTGAACGATAAGATGCTCGGAATTATTGAAAAGAAACTTTGAACGGGGAAGCGTTATGAAATTGTTTTCAGGGAAAAAATATATGAAATTACAGGCTTTACTGATGGCGGTTACCATTAGTTTACTTGGTATGCCTTTAAACGTTAACGCTGAAATCGTGGATTATGAAGTGTATGAAACTGTTTCGGGGAATATTCTTGACAATGCTGACGATGACAATTTAGAAGCAAATTATGCGGAAATAGTCTGTGATGAAGTGCCGGACGTTGAAACTAGGAATATTGAATTGGAATCAGATGTAACGGATCATGTTGAAAATGCTCGTGCTGTAACGGAAAATTCTGAAGCAGATATTTTGACGTCAAATGATTCGGAAGTAAATCAAATGACAGATGAACTTAACTGCTTGCATGAATTGAATGTAAATCAGGATTATGTCGATAATCAGGTAATAATCAATGCAGAATCGTATTTAGAGGCGTTGGAAAGTGCTGAACGTTATGGTGAAAGTATTGGAAAAAGTGTTGAAGTGCTTGATTATAAATTAGGACTTGCGTTGCTTGAAATTGATGAATCTGTTCCGATTGTGGATTGCAATAACGAATCTGTCGATTTGTACGAGGCGGTGTGCAACAGCGCGGATTCGGTAGAGGCAATGCTTACTGTGGCAATTGAATATGAGGATTTCCTCACGCCTGTACATCCTAATTACTTGTATGAATTGTACGCGGTTAATACTGACAATGAAACTTTTTCGGATCCTTTTCTTAAGTATAAAATGACGGACGCTACTGTGAATAGCAATTACCAGTGGTATCACGAAATGATTGGCTCAAAGGATGTGTGGCGGGCAATTGAACGAGAAGAGATTGCAGGTTGTGATGATTGCGTCGTTGCGATTTTGGATTCTGGCATAGCGATGTTTGATGATTACACTTCTACCCATGAAGATTTCTACGAAAACGGTGAATCATTGATTGTGTCGCCATATTGCGCAGTAAGCAAATTGGATGAAAGCGATTACGCTGATAATGTTGGTCATGGAACAAATGTTGCAGGTATAATTGCAAGTGCCGCAAATTCTGTAGGCGGTCGCGGAATTGCAAAGGGTGTCAAAATCATGCCGGTTAAAATTTCGGATTCTGCTAAAGGAGTATCCGAATTTGATATTTTGGTTGGTCTTAAGTATGTTCTTGATATGAAATCAAAAGGTATGAATATTACCACATTGAACATGAGTCTTGGAGGAAGTGCTTACGATTACGAAATGTATGATGTTATTTGCGAATTGTTTGATGCGGACATTACAGTATGCGCCGCAGCGGGAAACAGTGGAACTTATGAGGAATTCTATCCTGCCGGTTTTGATAATGTTATAAGTGTTGCTGCTGTTAACAGTGATTACGAGAAATCATCCTTTTCAACGTATAACCATTCGGTTGATATTTCGGCACCGGGCGGTGATTACAGCAGAAGTAATCCTGTTAATAATGTTTTCTTGCCGGAAGAGAGTTTATATGAGCCAAGCATAGACGGAAAGACTTCATATTCAGGTATGAAAGGTTCGAGTATGGCGGCTCCGGTAGTTACTGCGGTTGCTGCTTTGGTTAAGGCAAATAATCCGAACTTTACACCGGATATGATTAAAATGCAACTTAAGAATACTGCAAGAAACATTGATTCATCGATTGGACTGGGCGCCGGTGTTGTAGATGCGGCAAATGCTTTGAACTTGAAAACAGGCGTTTCATCCGAAATCAAAATAGTCAGTGAAAATGCTGCGTATATTGATTTCACAATTTCTCCGAAGGGTAATACTGCACCTTTTGAGGGGACGATTTACTATACGATAGATGGTACTAAACCAAATCCGGCAGAATATGAAGAAGGTATTCATGCGTCTACGTATAGGTATGATACATTGGAAAACCGGACGGTAAGAGTCTTAAAGCCTATAGATGGTAACAAAGTCACAATCAAAGCAGTTTGTTTACTATATGGCAAGGAAAGTGAAGTGACCACTTATTTCTATAGCTTTAGTGATTTGGTTAATTCAATTACCTTAAGCGCGCCAAATAATCAGAATGAGCTGGCAAAGGGTAAAAGCTTGAAACTTACGGCAAATGTTGAACCAAGTTATGCCCAAAATAAGGCTGTTACTTTTAAATCTTCGGATACTTCTATTGCTACGGTTGATAAAAACGGTCGTGTGATACTTAGAAAGCTTCCGGCAAATCCGGAAGATTATATAACGATTACCGCGACTTCAAAGGATGGAAGTAATGTTTCGGCAGAATATAGAATTTATGGAATTCAAACTGCCAAGTCATTAAAAATTAAACCTTTAGATTCCATTGAAGGAATTATAAAATACAATAAGAATACAGTTTTGTTATATGCAAATAGGAAAAATGCGCATGGTGAGTTGTATAATAACCGTTTTTACCTTGGTGCAGATTCAAAGGCTGATAATTGTGTTTGGACAATTAGCCCGAGTAATGCAACAATCAGAGCCTCGTTTACATCTTCGAATACAAAGGTTGTAACTGTAGATACTCAGGGTGTTGTAACCGCGGTTGGTGCCGGAACGGCTGTTGTTACGGTAAAGGCGCTTGATGGAAGCGGAGTTAAGGATACGATTCGTGTAAGATGCGAAAATGAAGTATATAAGATTGAATTGTCGGATAAGGCAGGTAAGAATTATGTTGCGGCGACGAAGACATTAACTCCCAAGGTTGTTTTTAATGACGGATTATCGGTTCCGAGTGATAAAAGCTTGTACTTTGATTTTACAAATGAAGCTAAACTGAATGGCGCAGAGTATTACGCGACAATAAATCATAAAACGGGAGCTGTTAAGGTTAAATCAAATAAATATGTGGATCATGTAGTAACTGATATGTCTATTTATGCGAGAGCAATGTCAAATGATGTTGAATCGGAACCATACTATTTCGAAATGGGACCAATTACGCAGAAGCTGGTTGCAAACAAGAGTATGATGATAGACGGATATTTTCCAATGAAAAATCATAGCTCATACTATATAGATCGATTAATAGATTTCGAGAAGTCTGCGCCCGGTATTTTGCTTGATTACTATAATGTAACCAGCAGTAATACAAAGGTAGTGCAGGTTGATGATTCAGAAAAAATACCAAGAATAATAGCTGTCGGCCCGGGTGTCAGTAAGATTTCCGTAAAGGCACTTGACGGCTCAGGCAAAAAGTTTTCATTTAAAGTTGTTTCTGTTTCGGGAGTAACGCTTTCGTTTAGCGGAAATAATGTAATATATCCTAGTGCCAAACAAAAAATCACGGTTAAGATTAACGGTAATTTGACTGTTAAATCAAAATATATCAAGTATATGGTTTATGATAGCGGAAACAAAAATACGAGCTCGTTGATTAGCGTTGATAAATCCGGGAATATCACAATGAAAAAGCCCGTAATATTGGACACTAAAAGCAGCGTGTATGTTGAGGTGGCAATCATGAATAAAATGAATTTCTATTCCACTGATGCAGCATATAAGGCAAAGGGACTGCTTAAGGTTTATCCTAAAAAAACAACAAAGGTATTAGCGCGAATTAAGGATGATGGTGTTTGGTACGAAGATATAAACTGCCTACAGCTATCTAAAGATGAAACAGCAAGGATATATCCATATTCATTACCTAAAACCGCCGATGGAAAAAATATGGCATGTCAGGATGGGTATACTTATAAGACTACAAACAGTAAAGTGGTAAGTGTTTCGTCAACAGGAATGATATGCGGTTTGAAAAAGGGGAGTTGCTATGTAAAAATTTATGCGGGTGATAGAAGTGGAAAGTATATGAAATTGAAAGTAACCGTTAAGTAGTAGGGCAAAAACTTGTGGTTTTGTCCTACTACTTGGCATAGAATTCATCAATAAGCTCTGCTGCTTCTGAAAGAGGATTGGCAGACATGTCAATCCAGTGAATATCGGTGCGTTTGCGAAACCAGGTCATTTGTTCTTTGGCCAGATGACGGATTTCCATGTAGAGCTTGTTGTAGAAGGCTTCGTAATCGGGAAATTCGTTTCTAAGATACATTAGAATATAACGATATTCAAGACCGAGTTTATATAAGAAATCATCGGTTACACCGTTTTCGCGAAGCTTCGAAACTTCGTCAATCATGCCCTGATTAAGGCGTCTGTCAAGACGTTCTTTGATTCTTTGGTAGAGAACATCTCTTGGCCAGGTTACACCAAGTATGAGGGTATTATAGATTTTTTCAGGAGGATTCTCTGAATAATCTCCGCTGAGAATTTTTTCAACAGCACGCTCGAGTCTGCGTTTGTTCCGTAAGTCAAGTTTTGCGAGTGCAGGTTCATTTTCTTTACGGATTATGTCAATCAATTCCTCAATGGATTTGCTTTCGATTTCCTTACGCAAGGCCATGTCGGGTTTGGCAGTGTTTAATTTGTAGCCGTCGGCGACTGCGTTAATATAAAGTCCGGTGCCACCTACCAGAAAGGGTTTGTGGTTTCTGCTTAGTATATCGTTAATTGCATTGATACTTAGCGTTTGGTAATCTGAAAGTGAGAAGAAATCATTTGGATTTGCAACATCAAGAAGATAATGCGGAATTCCATTCATTTCTTCTTTGGTAACTTTCCCTGAACCCAAATCAAGACCGCGAAAAACCTGTCTTGAATCCGCAGATACAATCTCGGCATCATATTTCGCTGCCAATTCGATTGCAAGGTTGCTTTTCCCGGAAGCATTTGTACCGGCAAGGACAACTAATTTTTCCATAGTAATCTCCGAAATAGATAATATAGTAAAATTATTTGTAACTATTCAGAGCCATGCAAAACTGCTCAAAATATTTTGCTTGCAAAGAATATTATGAGCAGTTTTATATGGCGAAGTAACAACATGAGCAAAAGAAAAGCCTTGAAAAGG
>JAZLIP010000104.1:0-6967 GCA_045617445.1 Lachnospiraceae bacterium
GGCGGTACAAAAGGCAAGAGATTTGCACTTCCTAACGCAGAAATTATGATTCATCAGCCTTTGGGCGGAACGAAGGGTCAGGCTACCGAAATAGAAATAGCAGCTAAGCAGATACTTAGAACAAGAGAAAATCTCAATAGAATTCTTTCGGAAAACACAGGAAGACCTATTGAGGAAATTGCTCGTGATACAGAACGTGACAATTGGATGACTGCTAAGGAAGCCTTGGATTACGGTCTTATTGATAAGATTATTACATCCAGAGTTTAAGCGAGAGAGTCTTGAATTTATTAGTTATGAATTGAGGGAAGTAAGTAATGGCAGGGAAAAATGAGAGAATAAGATGTTCCTTCTGCAACAAGTCCGAGAATCAGGTACGAAAGCTTATTGCGGGTCCGGAAGGAGCATATATTTGTGATGAGTGTATAGAAATATGCAATGACATAATTCAAGAAGAATTTTACAGTCATGAGGATTCTTTTGATGACGATGATTTGGATATCAATTTGCTCAAACCACAGGAAATCAAGAATTTTCTTGATGAGTATGTAATCGGTCAGGAAGAGGCGAAGAAGGTACTTTCTGTTGCTGTTTACAATCATTATAAGAGGATTATGTCAAATCGCAGTTTGGATATTGAACTTCAGAAGAGTAATATTTTGATGCTTGGTCCTACAGGATCGGGAAAAACTCTTCTTGCGCAGACTCTTGCTAAGATAATAAATGTTCCATTTGCAATTGCCGATGCAACTGCACTTACGGAAGCCGGATATGTCGGCGAAGATGTTGAGAATATTCTGCTTAAGCTTATCCAGGCAGCAGATTTCAATGTTGAGAGAGCGGAATACGGAATTATTTATATCGACGAGATTGACAAGATCACAAGAAAATCCGAGAATGTTTCTATTACAAGAGATGTTTCGGGTGAAGGTGTTCAGCAGGCTTTACTCAAAATTATCGAGGGAACGGTTGCATCAGTTCCGCCGCAGGGAGGAAGAAAGCATCCGCATCAGGAATTGATTCCTATTAACACAACAAATATTTTGTTTATATGCGGTGGTGCTTTTGAAGGACTCGAAAAAATAGTTGAGAATCGTTTGGATAAGAAATCTATTGGATTTAATGCGGATATCAAGGATAAGAATGAAACAGAGATGAGCGTGTTACTTAAGCAGGTTCAGCCGGAAGATTTGGTTAAATTTGGGCTTATTCCTGAATTTGTAGGACGAGTTCCGATTAATGTATCTTTGGAAGGACTTTCAGAGGAAGCACTTGTAAGGATTTTGAATGAGCCAAAGAATGCTCTTACCAAGCAATATGAGAAGCTTTTTGAATTGGATGGGGTTGAACTTTCATTTGACGAGGAGGCAATTAAGGCAATAGCCAAGAAGGCTCATGAGCGAAAGACAGGCGCGCGAGGTTTGCGTTCTATTATGGAAAAGCTTATGATGGAATTGATGTTTGAAATTCCGTCAGATAACAAGATTCAGAAAGTTGTTATTACAGAGGGCGCTGTTAATGAGACAAGCGAACCTTTAATAGTAAAGAGAGGAACACGTCTTAAAAAGGCGGAATAACCTTGATTAAGCCGCCGTGATATGGCGGCTTTTCTTGATTATAAGGAGAATATAATGTCAGGAAGAACCGGTAAGAAAAAAATGCCCGTGATACATTTGCGCGGCTTGGCTATTATACCCAGCATGATAGTACGATTTGATATTGACCGAGAGAAGTCTATCAAAGCGGTTGAGAAATCAATGATGCTTAAAGAACAGAATCTTTTTATTGTTATGCAGAAAAATCCGGAGGATGATGATCCGACTCAGGAGGAACTGTATTCAATGGGAACGGTTTGCGTTATTAAGCAGATGTTTAAATTGCCGAATGATACTGTAAGAGTTTTGGTAGAAGGCATCAAACGTGCTGAACTTATTGATATTTATAATGATGAGGAGAATGTTCCGTATGCCAACGTGAGAGTGGTGGAGAATGATAGTGATATAGAAATAGGTGCGGAGGTTGAACCGGAAAGAATTGCAGTTGTGCAGTCTTTTATGGAAAAAATGCGAGAGTATCTTAATTACAATCCAAAGATTGAGAAAACACTTTCCAAGGTTTCTGTTACGAACATGGCGTTTTCTGATTTGATGGATATGTATGCTTCACATTTGCCGCTAAATTCGCTTGATAGACAGAAGCTTCTTGAAACAGCGGATGAGCGGGAACGTGCGATTGCATTCTGTGCTATTCTTGAAAGCGAAATAAGTATTTTATCAGTTAAAAATGAATTGATGACTCAGGTTAAGGAAAGAGTCGATAAGAATCAGAAGGAATATATTCTTCGAGAACAATTAAGGTGTATTAAGGAAGAACTTGGCGAAAAAGGTTCTAAGCTTGATGAAGATGATTTGCAGGAACAGGTAAATAAACTGAACGCATCTGAAGAAGTCAAAGCTAAAATCCGTAAGGAAATTGACAGAATGGAACAAATGTCGGTGTATTCTTCGGAAAGCGGAGTGATTAGAGCATATATTGAGACTTTGCTTGAAATGCCCTGGGATAATGTCTCGGAAGATAAAGACGATATTGACAATGCCGAGGAAATCTTGAATGCTGACCACTACGGTCTTGAAAAAGTTAAGGAAAGAATGCTTGAGTTTCTTGCGGTAAGAATTCTTACAAATAAGGGCGACAGTCCTATTGTTTGCCTTGTAGGACCGCCGGGAACCGGAAAGACGAGTATTGCCAAATCGGTTGCGAGAGCACTTGGAAAAAAATATGAAAGAATATGTCTTGGCGGTGTGCGTGATGAGGCAGAAATACGTGGTCACAGAAGAACTTATGTAGGGGCGATGCCGGGTCGGGTTGCAACTGCTTTAAAGGATGCAGGTGTAAAGAATCCGTTGATTTTGCTTGATGAAATCGACAAGATGAGCTCTGACTACAAAGGTGATACAGCCTCGGCTTTACTTGAAGTTCTGGATTCGGAACAGAACTCCAGATTCAAGGATCATTATATCGAATTGCCTATTGATTTGTCGGAAGTGTTGTTCATAGCTACTGCTAATTCAATTTCCGATATTCCAAGACCGTTACTTGATCGTATGGAAGTGATTGAGGTCACAAGCTATACGGAAAATGAGAAAGTGCATATTGCAAATGAACATCTGGTTCGTAAGCAAATTGAAAAGAACGGATTGAATGAGACACAGCTCACTTTTGATGATGCGGCTTTACTTAAACTTGTACGCGGTTACACAAAGGAAGCCGGTGTTAGAAATCTGGAACGAAAGCTTGGTGAAATTTGCCGTAAGGTTGCCAAACAGGTTGTAAAGGAAGCAGATGCAAGAGTGGAAATAACTGTAGATAATCTTGAAGAATATTTGGGTAAAGAGAAGTATCATTTCAATGATGCCAATGAGAAGGCAGAAGTAGGTATTGTACGTGGTCTTGCATGGACTGCTGTGGGCGGTGATACTTTGCAGATTGAAGTTACTGTTATGCCGGGTAAAGGTGAAATTATCCTAACCGGTCAATTGGGCGATGTAATGAAGGAATCCGCACGAACGGGAATGAGTTATATAAGATCTATAAGTCGGGAAAAGAAAATTCCCAAAGATTTCTTTAAGGACAATGACTTTCATATTCATATTCCGGAAGGTGCTGTACCAAAGGATGGACCAAGCGCCGGAATTACTATGGCAACGGCATTGTATTCGGCAGTGCTTGGCAAGAAAGTCAGAGCGGATGTTGCAATGACCGGTGAAATTACCTTACGGGGACGGGTGCTTCCTATAGGCGGTCTTAAGGAGAAAACTTTGGCAGCTAAAAATGCGGGAATAAAGAATGTGATTGTTCCTTGCGAAAACAGAAAAGATATTGAGGAAATCTCCGATGAAATTAAGGAAGGTCTTCATATCGTTTATGTGGAAACTATGGAGGAAGTTCTTAGAGAAGCGCTGGTGAGGTAGAAAATGGTAATTAGAAATGTCAATTTGGAAACGGTTTGTGGTGTTACCAGTGTGTTACCCGATAATAGTCATGTCGAAGTTGCTTTTGCAGGCAAGAGTAATGTTGGAAAATCATCGCTGATAAATGCACTTATGAACAGAAAGGCACTGGCAAGAACTTCGGCATCTCCGGGGAAAACACAAACCATAAATTTTTACAATATAAATGATGAAATGTATTTTGTTGATTTGCCGGGGTATGGTTACGCCAAGGTGTCTGAGCACGAGAAAGAAAAGTGGGGCAAGATGATAGAAAAGTATCTTCAAACCTCGAAACAGTTGCAAGCTGTATTTTTACTGATTGATATAAGGCATGCGCCTTCTGCAAATGACAAAAACATGTATGAATGGATAGTTGCAAACGGATTTGAGCCTATTATCATAGCAACAAAGCTTGACAAAATCAATCGTAGTCAGATTCAAAAAAATGTTAAGGTAATTAAAGATACACTCAAGACGAGAAAAGGAACCGTAGTTGTACCTTTTTCTGCATCAACCAAGCAGGGACGGGAGGAAATATATGAAATCATCGACAAAATACTTGAAAATAACGCTTAATATTTTTTCGATTGCAGTAATGCTGTTTTTTTTCGTGGTGATTTTGCCGAAATTTATTTCCTATTTCATGCCTTTTGTTGTTGCGGCACTTATTGCTTTTATGGCAAATCCTTTTGTTAAGTTTCTTGAAAAGAAAGTAAAAATAGTAAGAAAAGCCGGAGGTGCCTTTGTAATTATAGTTGCCATAGGTCTTGTTGTTTTCCTACTCTATTTCTTGATTGTAAAACTTGTGGAGGAATTGATTGGATTTGCATCTGTTCTTCCATCGATTTGGCAGAAAACAAGTACTTCAATCAAGAATCTTGTAAGTGCATATGATAATTATTTCAGTGGATTGCCGATTCCTGTGCAGAATTTTGTTGAAAAGATGTCAATGAGCAGTGAAGATAGTCTTGAGAATTGGCTTGGTGGCTTTTCAGAATCCATAGGTCAGATTGCGACTAATATTGCGACCAATATTCCACTTGCGATTGTAAGTATACTTATGGGAATACTTGCTTCGTATTTTTTCCTTGCGGATAAGGATTATATTCTTTCGGTAATTAATACAATTTTTCCTCAACACACTGTTAAACGCTTCAATATGGTATATGAAATGATGAAGACGGCAGTTGGCGGATACTTTAAAGCACAGTTAAAAATCATGATTGTTGTTTATGTCGTTCTTTTGGCAGGACTGCTTATTCTTGGAAGAAATTATGCTTTTTTGATTGCATTGTTTATTGCTCTGCTTGACTTCTTTCCGTTTTTTGGAACGGGAACGGTTATGTGGCCGTGGGCAATTGTTGCATTTTTACAGGCGGATTACAAGCTGGCAATCGGGTTGGCAGTTGTCTGGGCTGTATCGCAGCTTGTAAGACAATTGATACAGCCAAAGCTTTTGGGAGATTCCATAGGCATGAAACCAATTCCGACCATTATTTTGCTCTTTGTTGGGTTTAAGAGCTTTGGAGCAATCGGGTTGATTCTTGCAGTTCCGATTGGAATGATTGTTATGAATTTATATAAGGCAGGTGTATTTAGTAATTTTATTTACAGTATTCGAATAATGACAAAGGATATTGCTGTTTTGCGGAAGTTTTCGAAAAAAGAATTGCTTCTTGAAGGTGTATTGGAATCGTCCAAAATTCCGATGGAAGAGGATGAAAACACATCAGGTGGAGGTGCGGAATGATTAAGCTGTTGGCACGTTTTTTTGTAGATGATTATAAGAATTATTCTGATGCATCCGTACGGCAGGGATATGGGGTTCTTTGCGGTGCGGTCGGAATTGTTTTGAATATAGTACTTGTGTTTATTAAACTTATGGCAGGTATTATGAGTTCTTCCGTTGCTATAATTGGTGATGCCCTAAATAATTTATCGGATGCCGGCTCATCGGTAATTACGCTTGTCGGGTTTAAAATGGCAGGGCAGAAGCCGGATACGGATCATCCTTTCGGCCATGGCAGAATTGAATATGTTACAGGCTTGATTGTTTCTATGATTATAGTTGTGATCGGTGTGGAACTTATGAAAAGTTCCATAGAAAAAATCATTCATCCTGAGATGATTTCTACAAGCACAAGCACGTATATTATCTTGATTATTTCTATTTTGATAAAAATATATATGTATTTGTACAACAAGAAAACTGCTGAAATATTTGACTCGGCAACTATGCGGGCAACTTCAATGGATAGCTTTGTTGATGCAATGGCAACAACTGTCGTACTAATTTCGATGATGATTTATGTTTTTTGCGGTGTTGTAATTGATGGTTGGTGTGGTTTGCTTGTGGCAATATTCATTGTATATACAGGAGTAACTTCGGCAAAGGATACTATTGATCCATTGCTTGGAACACCACCGAATCCTGAGTATATAAAAACAATTGAAAAATTTGTTACTTCAAATAAGGGAATTCTTGGTATTCATGATGTGATTGTTCATGATTACGGTCCTGGACGTAAGATGGTATCTTTACATGTGGAAGTTCCGGCAAATGGCGATATTCTTGAAATACATGATACGATTGATAACATCGAGGAAAAACTTAGGGAGCTACTGGAAGTCGAAGCTGTTATTCATATGGATCCGATTGCTGTTGATGATGCGGCTACCGGACGAATGCGTGATTTCGTAAAAATTATTGTTGAAGGGATTTCAACGGAACTGTCTATTCATGATTTTAGGATGGTGCAAGGACCGACTCACACAAATTTGATTTTTGATATAGTTATTCCGTATAAATTTAAAATGAGTGATGATCGTGTTGTAGAGGAAATCAAGAAAAAAATCGAAGAGTTGCCGGGCAATCATTATGCAGTCATAAAGGTTGACAGACCTTATGTATGATGTTTCAAATGAAGCCCAAATGCTTGAAATTAATGTAACTATTCAGAACCAAGCTCAAAAAT
>JAZLIP010000105.1:0-15058 GCA_045617445.1 Lachnospiraceae bacterium
TACTACTGCACTGCTGAATTATCTGCGGTGCAGTATATTCCCCACAATTTCCGTATGGTGTTTTTTGCGCTCCTTTTTTTATGCGATTGCCCTATTAAACGAGCGACATAACTTGAAAAAATGGTAAATCCTATTATAATAATATTACTTATACAGCATGTCTGATTCCTTCAAAGAGCGATTCAAGGGCAAATAGACAGGGGAGAGTACTACAGATGAAAACATTTATTAAATTATGTTATTCAATAGTGCGTAGGAATTTGTTTTTTACAATCGGCATATTTGTTATGTCAACCATGTCGGTAATTATAGCTTTCCTGGGGGCTAATTTTGGAGCAAGCAGCAGTGAAACAATTATGAGTTATTTGTCTGAAAGTCACACGCCGGATGTTGTATATTCTACCATGCCGATTTCACCGGATGCTGCCGATGAAATTGGTCAAATTGCCGGTGTAAGTACGGTGTCCAAAGAATTTGTCTATGATACAAATATTAAAACTGATGATAACAGGACATTTTCCGTGCGATTCTTTTCACGCGATAAGGACTCACCGTTTCTTCTTACAACATTTGCGGAGAAATCCTGTGATTCCGATGAACCTGAAGTCTTTGTTTATTACAAATTTGCTGAGCAAAACAACCTGCATCCCGGTGATTATCTTTATATAGATACTCCGTGTGGAACTAAAAAGGTTGTGATTACATCTCTTGTTTCAAATCCCGAAACGATAGAGTGCATAAAGGATGATATGTCTGCGTATGAAGAATATCAGTTCGCATATATATTCATAGAATCGAAGGATTTTGAGAAGTTTATCCCGTTAAACGGTCAGGGTAATCGTTGGCTCATATATTTTGATGATGGTTTGCAGAAGGATGCAAAATTGGATGTTATGTCCTCGATTCGTGACTGTTTTTCGGACAATCTTGTTTCCGAAACATTGATTGCCGAGTCTGAAGCCATGAACCATGTTTTTGATGACATTGCTACAATAAATGTTTTGTGTGCCTTTATTCCGGGGCTTGTCTGGCTCCTAAGTATTGGGTTTGATTATATTTTTATCAAAACTATAGTTGCCAATCAGAAAAAAACAATCGGACTTCTTCGTGCGTTGGGATATAGCATACGTAAGGTGATTTTACTTTTTATAATATACACAGTTCTTATAAATCTGCCCGCTGTTGTTGTTGGGATTTTTATCGGAAATAAAGTACTTAATATGTGCGTTTCTATTATTGCTGCGGCAGAGGGAGTAAAGAAGATAGAAATTGTTATTCGTCCGGCGGTTAGCATAGCTATGTTGTCAATGATTTTTCTTATTGGTATTTTGGCTTCGCTTATGAGTGCAAATGCTATTTCACGAATAGATCCGAGTCAGGCATACGGTGGTATTGAAGTTTCGGATTATGAACCGCCTAAATTCATTGCGAGATTAAGAATTAATGAATTTTTCAAAATATCTGTTGTAACAATTTGCAGGAATCTGAATCGTCAGATTATCGGAGGGTTATGTGTAACTGCCTGTATAATATTTATGTGCGTCGGATTTGGTGGGGTTCTTACTATAGGATATCCGATTGATGCCGTATATGGGGGTAGATATTGCTACGATCTTTTGGTTAGAAATATTGATGTTTATACGATGGAACGTATTAAAAGTGAAGTAAATGGTATAGAATTAAGTGAAGCGGTAACACTTTTTACTTTGGAACTTTTGCAAAACGATGTAAGAATATCTACCGTTACGGAAGATTCTGAAATGATATATCTAAAAGATGCGGACGGAAGCAGAATTATTCCTAAGGATGGAATAGTAATTGATGAAATGAGAGCCAAAATCAATGGATTGTCAATCGGTGATAGTGTGAATATCGAGGGCATCGCACTTCCGATAACCGGTATAGCCCGTGAAATAGTGTATCCGGTACAGTATGTAAGCCCTGAAACGGCGGCACTGTTTGGTTACGACGAACCTAATTGCCTGCTTCTTAAATTATCTGCCGGTGTAAATATCAAAGATGTTAAGGAACATATTGCGTCATTTGCTGAGACAGCTTATTTTACCGAAATGGCATTGCAAAAAGATAATATTCGGGAAAAGCTTGTACCTATGCGTGTAGTTATGTTTTGCTTTGCTTTGCTGGCATTTCTGATCGGAAGTCTTCTTATAGTGAACATTACACTCATAGACTATAACGAAAATATTAATAGATTTGCTACGCTTAGAGCACTTGGAACGCCGATTGGAAAAGTTACGATAATATCCTGCATTCAAAACAGTTTCCGTGTTTTGTTTGGAATATTGTTTGCCATTCCACTAAGTTACGTAATTGTGGTAGTAATGCATGAACTTCTCTCAACGGCATCTCAACAATATGTTATAGTTCAGTTCGGCAGTTGTTTTACGCTTTCGTGCGTGATTGTGCTTATGTATATTTTGTTTGGAATGTTAATGGCACAGTATAAAATCAGAAAAATGGATTTTTGCAATCAATTAAATAAGGTGGAGTAGTGATATGATTAAAACGGTATGGCTTGTAAGGTTAATTGAAACATCTTTAAATGATGCAACTTCGGTTCTCGGTGTTTACTATCGACATCTTAGCAAGCTTGTGATGGCTTCGAAAGCAATGATGATTTTGTATGAACCGGATTACAGTGGCGAAACTTATTTTGGTATTACGGACAGTAATGCATTTGTAACACCGGAACCTATATTGCGCGTTGATTGTGAAAAAATCAAAGATATATTGGATACAAGAAATCCCGAATACTTTGATGGATTTCTGTATTGTCCGTTGTTTTTCAAGAACATTTCTTCGTTTGGCATTCTTGTGTTTGATTCACCGGCAGAGGAGGTTGATAGTGAGAAATTAGCAGATGCTTTAATTTCTCTGAGTTCTATACTGTATTCTGAATCAATGGGAAGTATTAAAGAGTCCTATCATAAAACCGTTATGCGGGTGGAGGATTTATGTGTGGATTATAAAGCCGGAAAGTTGATTAACAGAGTTGTCAAGAATGTCAGTTTTAAAATATATGAGAAAGAATTTACCGTAATTGCCGGAGCAAGTGGGAGCGGAAAAAGTTCTATTATCAATGTTCTGGGCGGTATGCTGACTGCATCTTGCGGCAAAGTTTTCTGGAACGATAAGGATATTACGAAAATGACGGAAAAAGAGCAAACTGCTTACCGCAGTGACACGGTTGGTTTCATTTTCCAAAGATATAATCTTATAAGCGATCTTACTGCCGAAGAAAATATACGAATTGCAGCTTCACTCGTAAAGGATTCAAGAGATGCTTTGGAAGTGCTTGAAATGGTTGGCTTGAAAGATAAGGCAAAATCATATCCTTCCCAACTCAGTGGTGGTGAACAGCAAAGAGTCTGCATAGCAAGGGCACTTGTTAAGAAGGCGAAATTTCTCCTGTGTGATGAACCGACAGGTGCTCTCGATACGGAAAATGCCATGCAAATAATTACTATATTGAAAGATATAGCCAAGGAACAGGGAATTCCTGTTGTTGTTATTACACATAATCCTAATCTGGTTGTATTGGCAGACCATTGTATTACTGTCAGTAACGGGATTATTGCCGAGGATATACTTCAGCCATTCGCATTGCCTGCCAAAGAATTAAAATTAGGATAAATGAGCAAATCTTTATATTGAAAATTTGTTTTGGTATAAATATAATGATGTAGCAGACTTGACGCTTAGTTTGCAGTAGGATTTACGGGCGAATCTTGAAACTGTGTGGATAACATGGAATTTAAGGAGAAGAAAGTCGTGGATGTTACGGTAATAAAATCAAAAAGAAGAACTGTAGCCATTCAGATAAATAGTGATTTAACAGTCACGCTGAGGGTTCCAAGGCGGGCTACGAAGCGTGATATTGATAGAATTTTACAAGAAAAAGAGCCATGGATTCAAAAGCATATTGAAGTACTTGGTAAGAGAATGGCTGAGTATGAAGTGATGACAAAAAAAACGTTGTCAAGTGAAGATATTTGTGACTTGACGAATAGTGCGCGTGAACTGATTCCTAAGCGGGTGGAGTATTTTGCTAAGCTTGTCGGTGTGGAATATGGTCGAATTACAATACGACATCAGAGAACAATATGGGGGAGTTGCAGCAGTAAGGGGAATTTGAATTTTAATTGTTTGCTGATGCTTGCGCCTACTGAAGTTATTGATTACGTTGTTGTGCATGAATTGTGTCACAGAAAAGAAATGAATCATTCCAAAGCGTTCTGGTGTGAAGTTGCGAAAGTACTGCCGGAGTATAAGAAACAGGTTAAATGGCTTAAAGAACAGGGAAGCGTAATTATGTGCAAATTGAAATAGGAGAAGTAAAATATGCCGTTGGAAGATATTTTTGATCGAAGCGTACATCCCTTATATTCTGTTATGGCTTTTGTCTTTGCAGGAGTTGTGTTTTTATTAATTTTGCGTCTTCGTATAAGTAATAAGGCTGCAAAAAAAGAAGCATATTATCCGTTGTTTTGCTGGACGGTGTTTTTTTGCTTGCAGGATGGTATTTGGGGACTGTTTGCTGCACATATTTTTAAAAATTCGGCAGCGCTTATGGTTTCTTCCACTGTATTTCATCTGTGCTCTGCATTGACACCGATTTTTTGGGTTTTATACATGATTGCTTCGTTAAAAGTAAATGTTCATAATATTGTGAAAATTAAGTTTGCAGCGATACTTTTTTCGACAATAGAGTTTGCGATGATTGTTGTGAATTTGAAGACTCATTTTATGTTTTTTGTTGATGGTGATGGGTTCTATACGACAACGGGTTATCGTGCTGTTTTGTTTTATATGCAATTTGCAATTTACATTGCAATAGGACTTGTTTCAATGATTATTTTGGTGCGTATGCGTGAAAATGTAAACAGGAGTAGTTTTTTTGCGGTTTTTTGTGTGAATCTTTCGCCAATATTTTTTGGTTTTTTTCAGATGCTCTATCCGGATGCACCGGCTAATTCAATCGGATTTTCAATCGGATGTCTTATCATTTATACGTTTATTTCTGCAGGTTACGAAAAGGAAGTTCTTGAGCTTCGTGAAAGAGAAGACTATATCAAAATCATCAGCCGACAGAATGATGAACTTCGTGTTCAACAGGAATCAATGCAGGAACTTCTTAAACTTGCCGAAGAGGCAAACCGTGCCAAGACTACCTTTCTTTTTAATATGTCTCATGATATCAGAACACCTATGAATGCAATTATCGGATATACAGAGTATGCGATTCGAACGTTTGATAATAAGAAGGTTTTGAAGGATTCTCTGAAAAAAATCAGGGTTTCAAGCGAATTATTGCTTTCTATTATTAATGATGTTCTTGATATGGCGCGAATTGAATCAGGTAAGGTACAAATAGTTGAAAAAGTGGTAAACGTTAATCAGATGCATGATGCACTCAAACAGATGATTGATTTAAATGCCCAAAACAAGGATTTGTGTGTGCATGACAGTATTGAGAATGTAATACATCCGTATATTCATGTTGATGGACCTCATGTTAATCAGGTGATTTCGAATTTATTGTCAAATGCTATTAAATATACGCCGGATGGTGGTGAAATATATCATATTGTCGAGGAAATTCCGTGTGAGCGTCGAGGGTATGCCAAATTCCAGACAATTGTAAAGGATACCGGTATTGGTATGAGCGAGGAATTTCAGAAAAAGATTTTTGACGAATTTGAACGCGAGAATAATTCGACTGTCAGCGGTGTTCAAGGTACGGGACTTGGAATGACTATAGTTAAGCGTCTTGTCGATTTGATGAACGGAAGTATTGAAATTGATTCGGAAATAGGAAAAGGAACTACGGTATATGTGACTTTTGAACATCGTATTGCCACCGATAGCGAAATTAAAGAATTCCAGTCGCAGCAGAAAGAAAAAAGTACAACGGATGAACTACCTCTTCGCGGTATGAAAATACTTGTTGTTGAAGATAACGATATGAATCGCGAAATAGCGGAGGATCTTTTGACAGATTGTGGTGCAACCGTATATTTTGCTGAGGATGGAGATATTGCGGTTGAGAAAGTAAAAAATGCTAAACCGGATGATTACGATGTCATTTTGATGGATATACAAATGCCGCGTATGGATGGATATCAGGCGACTCGTGAGATACGTAAATTGCCGAATAAGGAGTTGGCTGATATTCCGATTGTTGCGATGACGGCGAATGCTTTTGAAGAGGATAGAAAGAATGCAATTGACGCCGGAATGAACGATCATTTGTCCAAACCTATAGATTTGAATAAGATGAATATGGTAATAGCTAAGTATAGAAGGATTTAATGTGGATAAAGTATTGATTATTATGGCAACATATAATGGTGAGAAGTACCTGCAGGAACAATTAGACAGTATTTTCTCGCAAACGGGGGTTGAAGTAAGTGTTTTGATAAGGGATGATGCCTCCACCGACAGTACGGGAGATATTTTGACAGCCAACTTAGTGCGGGATAATTTGGAATGGTATAAGGGAGAGCATATTAATGTTCCTTACGGATATTTTGAACTTATGCAAAAGGCGGCTGATTATAATATTGATTATATAGCTTTTGCCGATCAGGATGATGTCTGGGATAGCAATAAGTTACAAGTTGCAATCGATGAAATCAGGAAATTTGATACTCCTGCATTGTACTATGCGGGTCAGCGGCTGGTTGATGAGAAGCTTCGTTTTATTGAGAATCATACATTGAACGAGAAACGAACGTTGAAAACAAGATATGTGCTTTCGGACTTTGCCGGTTGCACGGGTGTTATGAACAAGAGCTTACTTAAAGAAGTTTTGAAATATAAACCAAACTATATGCTAATGCATGATACATGGGTGCTCAGAGTGTGCTTATGCCTTGGCGGAAATGTAGTGGTTGATTGCAATCCGCATATGAGTTATCGACAGCATTCGGGAAATACATTGGGACTTGGTCACAGCTTCGGTGCGACTGTTAAGCAGGTTAAACAGTATATTAGTGAATACCGCATTGAAGAATTGACAAAGGAATTGATGAAAGGGTATGGCTCAAGGATGGTTCCGGAATATTTGGAATTATCGGAGTGGATTTGCGGATACAGAGCCAATAAGGAGTATAGGAGGAACCTTCTTAAGAAGGAAAATGTTGATTTCTGCAATAAAGGTCTGAATTTGACATATCGGTTAAAAATTGCATTAAATAGACTCTAGTACAACAAAGATTATAGTTGAATTTTTTTGATACGATTTAGAACGTAAAAGGGTTCAGAAATTCGAAAGTTTTTTTGCTAAAAATAATTTCGGATTTCTGTTTTTTTTCTACATTATTGCCAATATTTTTTTTGTGGTAGTAGTGATAGAATACTTATTGTGTTTCGTTTTGCGATTCTTTGTGACAATAAATGTCACAAAGAATGTATAAAGTAACTTGTGGTTTGGTACAACGAAAAGGAGAAGATAGGGAATGAAAAAGAAGAATGGACTTGTTAAGTCAGCTGCGGCAATGTTAACAATTGCAACAATGCTTTTTGGTAATGCCGCTGAAGCAATGGCGTGTACGCCAATTGGTTTTAACTGCTGGAATTATTGGGGAAATGGCAAATGCACACCAAAGAGTGAAGAAATTTTGCTTGATGATTCTACAGAAGAAATATCGGGTGATGTTGATGTTAAAGAAGATGATATAGCTGTTGCAGAAGATACGGAAGAAATTGCAACAGAAGATGTTGATGCAGATGATGCTGATACAGAAGAAATCAAGACAGAAGATTTGGCTGATGAAAATCTTGATAATGAAGAAACAAATACAGATGATTCCGAAGATGACATCCTTGATGCAGACGAGGAAGAGAATGCATTGGATGAGAATAATAATGAAGATGAAGAGGATGAGTATGTAAATACTTTTGTTGAGGATGGAGGAAAGTATTCGGTTGGATATATTCTCAACAATTACAATCTTTTTGTAAGAAATGAAATTCTTGATACGAACCATACGTTAGGACCTATTGCTTGTGGTGGTGAAGCAAATCTTTCATGGTGGGGCATGAGAGGTGTTGGTTTTGAAGCAAACAGCTTTATCAAAGGTGATTTCACACATACACATTGGCTTGAGTCAGTTGGTGGTGGCGATCTTTATCTTGGAACTGTAAACAAAGGTAAATATGAGTGGAGAACTTGCAGCTTAGAAGATGATGACAACGGTGGTTGCTTTGTAAATAAAGAAACAGGATACGGAATCCATAACACAAAGAATATTTATTATTCAGACAATTACATTGATTTTGATCAGGCTTTTAATGAGATTAGCAGTGAAGTAAATGCACTTGATATTGATTATGATATTGATTTTGATGTTGAGTCAGATGCGTATTTTGTTGATTACAGCAATGGCGTTGCAATACTTAATATCAGATCGGGTAATACTTTCTGCATTGATTCATTGGAAGGGATCAGCAATATCAATATTTTCGGGGATGATATCCAGTCAGCAGTTGATACAATTCTTGTTGTGAAAAGCTCTGATGAAATCAGTATGTTCCCTGATGTAAAGGTTAACGGAACAATTCAGGAATCATCCGAGTACGGAAAGAATTCAAGTATTGTATTTGTACTTCCTAATGCTACTGCAATTACTATGCGTTCATCACATGCTCATTTCGGACATATTATTGCTCCTAATGCTTTCATTAAGTTCCCGGGTGGCGGTGATTACAACGGATGTATCGTTTGTAATAGGTTGGACGTTGAAAGACATGAAGGTCATATGTGGCCATACAACGGAAAGAAATTTGAAGGCGCTGCTACAGGTTTTAAGGTAACCAAGACAGTTAACGGTGATACGCCTAATGCCGGTGAAGTGTTTGACTTTACACTTGAAGAAGCAAAAGACGGTAAGTGGGTAGAGGTTCAGACAATTCAGAATGAAGGTTCAGAAGCTGCCTTTGATACAATTGGCTACACATTGGCTGATGATGGTGATCATTACTATAAGGTTAGTGAAACAAAGGTTGTTCCAGGATATGTTAATGATGCTTCGACATATATCGTAAAAGTAAACATTGAGAATATTGAGAAGAGCTACTGCATTAATCAGAATAAGACAGAGAGCTACTACAAAGTGGATGCTGATGTTTTGGCAAGCGATGTTGTGGCTGCTTGCAAAGATGATAATCTTGTAAGTGAAATCAGTTTTGATAATAAGAAGGAAGAAATCAAGTTAGGTTCTATTAAAATCTCTAAGAAGTTGTGTGTTAAAGATTGCTTAAAGAAGTCGTTTGATTTTGTGGTTAAGAATGAAAACGGTGAGTTTTACAGCGAAGCTGCTAAGGGATTTGTTGCTGATTACAACACAGTTGCCGTAAATGTTGATTGTGTAAAGGAATTAAAGAATATCCCTTATGGTAACTACACTGTTGAAGAAGTTGAAACAACTGATTCTTACGGAAATTCTTACGAAGTAGTTTACAATGTTAACGGCAATACAAAGACAGTTAAGATTGGTTCTGTTGACAGAAGCGTTAATGTGGCGGTAGATGGTTGCGAAACTGTTAAGGTTACAAATAAGCTTTACGGACAGATTAAGGTTACAAAGAAGTATGTTGATAAGAATGGTGTTGATATTAACGATGGTTCGGTATTTTATGTAGTACTTTCATCAACTTCAGGATATTGCTGCTTCAAGACGACAACTTACTATGATTTAAACGGTAAAGAATATGGTTGCAAGAAGGTTGTTCCTGTTAAAGCAGGCGAGACAGTTGTATTTAACAATCTTGCACTTGGAAGATCATATACAGTTACGGAAACAGACAAATGCGGAAATGCTCAGCGTTCAACATCTGACTTTGATGTAGTTAAGGGTTGCGAAACAGTTTGTATTTCTGATGTATGCGCCAGAGATATGTGTAAGTCTGTAACAATCAAGAATGTTAGCAAGAAGGTTGACGGAAAGATTACTGTATACAAGAAAGACTACAACTGTAAGAACACTCTTGATGGTGCAAAGTTCGTTCTTAAGAACGCTGATAATTGCCAGATAGTTAATGTGACCGGCAGAGCAGGTGCATATACATATTCAAAGACTGCAACATGCGTTAAGGAAATTGAGACAAAGGGCGGAATGTTCTATGTAGACGGTCTTCCTTGCGGAAATTACAAGATTCAGGAAGTTTCAGCTCCTGATGGATATGAGAAATGTTCTGATTACATTTTATTCTCGGTTACAAAGAACGGTATTGTGAATAAGACTTCCTGCTGCAGTTCAATGATTGAATCATCAATTAGATGTGGTGCATTTGAAGGTACCTTCACAATGTATAATAAGAAGAAAGCTACATGTTATAAACCTTGCACACCATGCTATACATATTGTTGTACACCATGCTATACATATTGCTATATACCATGTTATGTATCATGCTATAGCTGCTGGTTCTAAGTTACCGGTCGTGGACTGAACTAAAGTAACTGGTTACCGGTCATGGACTGAACGGTAACAGCAACGGACATTATATCTTAGGTTGAGATATATGCTTCAATATTTGAAATTAAATATAAGAATAAATTGAATTGAAATATTACAATCCCCCGGAATGCATGATTCCGGGGGATTGTTGTTGAAATAATGGGGAAAACATTTATAATGTAATTTGTAAGTTTTTGAATCGGAGGAATGTATATTGGACGATGCAAATAACAATGAATTAAATACAATGAATAATGAAACAGATAGTGTTACCGTATCGGAAAATAATGGCAAAGTGAAATTAACAAAAAAAATTAAGGATTTCTTTTCGGATATTGGTGATAAATATAGAAGATTGTTTGAAATGTGCCCCTATTCATTTGCTGTTGTGATGGCAGTTACACTCGTGCTGGCATTTTTAGTTATTGCTCGTGAGAACGGATTTGATGCTGCGGGTGATAATGCAGGGCGTATTTGCCGTTTTCTGCTTTATGGTGGAATGATTGTTCTTGCCTCGGAATTGGCATTTGAAGCTGATAATGTTTTTAAGAAATTTGTTGCACCTGTGTTAGGAATTGTTATTGGATTTCTTTTGGAACGGGTTGCTGAGGCAGGTAAAATCAATTTACCTTTCTTTAAAGCAAATTACGAACGTGTCGATTTGATGTTGGCAGCGTATTTGGTAATATGTATTTCTATATGTCTGTTTTTGGCATACAAAAGAAGTGATTTGGAAATTACGGAATATGTAACTGCTCTATTTGGCGAAACGGGAAGAATAATATTTGTTTATGGTGTGTTGTCTGTTGGAATCATAGTCTTATTTTGGATGTTCACGGAACTTCTTTTTGGCGATATGGAATATCTTGGTGTTGTTCTGGTATTGCTTTTTGGGTGTTATTATCTGCCGTCGTTCTTGTTTTTATGTTTCGAAACTAAGAAAGATGATTCGGTTTTTCTGAAGAATTTAATAAATTATGTTTTGATGGGGATATGTATTGTAGGAATTGCTATTATATATTGCTACTTCCTGAAAGTGATATTTACCAATGCGATTCCATCAAATTCGATATTTGTAATTATTCTGATAGTATTTTCCGTTTCTGTTCCTGTGTCACTTATGTGCGTTTCTTATGGTACGGAAGCCAAATTATATAACGTGGCGATATATATGCCGTATGTGTTTGCACCGATGATTTTACTTCAAACGTATGCACTGTATCTTCGAATTGCGGATTACGGTTTAACATCGTTACGATACATGGGAATTTTTTGTATATGTTTTGAAGTGATTTACATTGTTATGTATGCTTTCTTCTGGAAGCGGTTACATTGGATTCTTTGCGTATTTGCTTTGTTTGCATTTATTGTTGCTTACCTTCCTCTCTTTAATGCCGAGGCGGTTTCGGCGCGAAGCCAGAAAAGGGTTTTCTATGACATGATTGCAAGGAGTGATGAGTTATCGGATAATGAAAGAAAGAGAATGTTGTCCGCATATAATTATTTGTCGGGTGACTCTTATCGTTACGGTTACAGTTATGGTGAAGAATTTGTTGCATCGTTAAGTGGAGACGTGAAAGAAAAAGTTGCAACTTTGGCCGAAATTGATGATAAACAGGAAGATACATGTCATAGATATTATCTTTGCTTGTTGCCGAAATATTCTACGGTAGATGTATCGAAATACAGTATGTTCGTTCCTGTAAGGCTTGAATATGGTGATGGCTATGAGGATGACAAAACGGAATACAACGAGGATGCAAAGGTTTGGGTATATCCTTCGGAGATAAATTCAGGATATACGGTATATTCAAAAGATGTAAATGATACTTATGAAAACGTTGCACTTGAAACAATTGATGTCAATGATACTTTTGCAAAGTATATTGAAGCTTCAATTAAATCAGATAAGGATACTATGGTCGTTGACGAAATAAGCTTGCCGGATGGTTGCAAAATTGTGGTATCCTATATTAGTATTTGTTATCACACGGATTTTGTACATAACAAACCGATCGTTGAGTCTGTGATTGGTAATGGATATTTGTTAAGTGAATAGTTTGAATTTTGGCGGGAGGAGAGAGTAAATGAGTTATACAGAAGTTAGAATGGAGGTTTTTCGAATGGAAATCGAAAAGAAAATAGAAGAAAGAGCTATTGAAAAATTTGGAAAAAATCTTAAAGATTTGACTGATTATGAGTGCTATATGGTTTTACTTTCAATAACTAAGGAATTGATCGGAAACACACCTGAAAACAGCGGTGAGAAGAGAGTTTACTATATTTCGGCTGAGTTCTTGATTGGCAAGTTGCTTTCAAACAATTTGATTAATCTTGGTGTATACGATAAAGTGCGCGAAATACTTGAAAAGAACGGTAAGTCACTTGCAAGAATTGAGGAAATTGAGCCGGAGCCGTCTTTAGGAAACGGAGGTCTTGGAAGACTTGCGGCATGTTTCCTTGATTCCATAGCAACACTTGGCCTTAATGGCTCCGGTATAGGACTTAATTATCATTATGGTTTGTTTAAACAGGTTTTTAAGGATAATTTGCAAAACGCTGAGCCAAACGGATGGATTGATAAAGAATCATGGCTTAAGAAAACCGATGTTTCTTTTGAAGTTCAATTTGGGGATTTAAAGGTTAAGTCGGTATTGTATGATATTGATGTTGTAGGCTACGAGAACGGAATCAATAAGTTGCATCTTTTTGATATAGAATCGGTTGATGAGAGTATTGTGAAGGATGGAATTTCTTTTGATAAGGAAGAGATTGAGAGGAACTTAACTTTGTTCCTCTATCCTGATGATTCTGACGAAGCGGGAAATCTATTAAGAATATACCAACAGTATTTTATGGTTTCCAATGCCGCGCAGCTTATTCTTAAGGAGATGCATGAGAATCAGTATAATCTTCGCAGAATGTATGATTATGCGGTAATTCAGATAAATGATACCCATCCGACATTAGTTATTCCGGAGTTGATTCGTATACTTACTGAGGAAAAAGCTTTAACTATGGATGAGGCAATTGAAATTGTAAGTAAGACCTGTGCATATACAAATCATACAATTCTTGCCGAAGCTTTGGAAAAATGGCCGCTTGAATATCTTGAAAAGGTAGTTCCGAAGCTTGTGCCTATTATTAAGGAACTTGATAAGAGGATTAAGGAAAAATACAAGGATGAGAAACTCGCGATTATTGATAAGGAAGAGCGGGTTCATATGGCACATATTGATATCCATTATGGATTTTCTGTTAATGGAGTGGCTGCACTTCATACGGATATTCTTAAAAATTCGGAGCTTAAGGCATTTAATGATATTTATCCGGATAAATTCAACAACAAGACGAACGGTATTACCTTCAGACGTTGGTTGCTTAATTGTAATACGCAATTGTCGGATTATATTTCGGAATTAATCGGCGATCAATGGAAGAAGGATGCTTTAAAGCTTGCAAAATTGCTTGATTTTGAAAAAAGTAGTTTGGTTTGCGAGAAAATCGCAGATATTAAAATGGCGAATAAACGAAAACTCTGCGAATACATTAAAGCAAATGAAGGTATAAGCCTTAATGAGAATTCGATATTCGATGTTCAAATAAAACGTCTTCATGAATACAAACGCCAGCAGATGAATGCACTTTATATTATTCATAAATATCTGGAAATTAAAGCCGGCAAGAAGCCGGTCAGACCAATAAGTTTTATTTTTGGAGCAAAGGCTGCACCTGCTTATGTTATTGCACAGGATATTATTCATTTGATACTTTGCCTTCAGGAACTTGTAAATAATGACCCTGAAGTTTCGCCGTATATGAAAGTTGTTATGGTTGAGAATTATAATGTTTCTTACGCTGAGAAACTCATTCCTGCCTGTGATATATCGGAGCAGATTTCTTTGGCGTCCAAAGAAGCTTCGGGAACGGGTAATATGAAGTTTATGCTCAATGGTGCTGTGACACTTGGAACGCTTGACGGTGCGAATGTAGAAATAAGTGAGCTTGTAGGCGAAGAAAACATCTATGTTTTCGGAAAGAATGCGGATACTGTCATTAAGCTTTATGCGGATGCAAGTTATGTTTCTAAGGATTACTACAAAAAGAGTAAAATAATTAAGGAAGCGGTTGATTTTATTACCGGAAAGGAATTGCTTAAGATAGGTCATAAGGAAAACCTTACAAGATTGTCAGAGGAGTTGCTCAACAAGGATTGGTTTATGACTTTACTTGATTTGGAAGAGTATATTGAGGTTAAGGATAAAGCTCTTGCGGATTACGAGAATCGTAATGAGTGGAACCGTAAGATGCTTGTAAATATAGCGAAAGCGGGATATTTTTCTTCTGACAGAACTATTGCCGAATATAATAACGATATATGGAAATTACGCTGATATGTTTCGCCGGTGCATGTTTGAAATTGTTGAAAATAGCGTAACTATTCAGAACACCATTCGCAAAATCGCCTTTTCAAGGCTTTTCTTTTGCTCATGTTGTTACTTCGCCATATAAAACTGCTCATAATATTCTTTGCAAGCAAAATATTTTGAGCAGTTTTGCATGGCTCTGAATAG
>JAZLIP010000106.1:0-7593 GCA_045617445.1 Lachnospiraceae bacterium
CTCATGTTGTTACTTCGCCATATAAAACTGCTCATAATATTCTTTGCAAGCAAAATATTTTGAGCAGTTTTGCATGGCTCTGAATAGTTACATATTTGTTTTTAAAGCTTGTCGCAAAATCACATCAAAGTTTCAACTAAATACGAATAAATATCCTGATTCTTCACATCCCAGTTGTCGCATATCGAAACTGCGGCCTCTTCAGTAGGCATAGCAATCCTGATGCTCAATATTTCAACGTTTCGCTCTTTGGCACTAAGCTCCGCAACATATTCACCGGTAGTACTCTTGTAGTAATTCGACTGTATAGACACTTCATTTCGTAATTGAAATTCTTTATCCTTAAGGTAATTATTAATATCCTCTTTAATCGCATCAGATATACAATCGCTAAGACAATCAATAGTTTCTCTTCCCTTATCTGTAATCAGCAAATATGATGCATTTATCTTGAATTCGGAATCAATCAGACCATCTTCCGTCAATTCATAAACAATAGTCTGCAGTTCAAAATAATCTGCATATTCCTTTTCCAGCATAAAATCAAATATTTGCGTTTTTGTAATAGAAAAGTCAACCTTTCGGAGCAAATACAACACTATTAACTTATAAAGAGTATGTAGATTCATCTCTTTCATACTTTGCCTCCAAATGATTCTAAACTCAACTCTGTTCCTTCAACCGCTTCATATGTTCTCTTATTTTTACCTCATACCCGTTATCCGACGGATTGTAAAATTCCCGTCCATTCAATTCATACGGCATATATTGCTGTTTAACATAATGATTCGGATAATCGTGTGAATACAAGTAGCCCTCACCATGTCCAAGTTTATATGCACTCTTATAATGAGCATCTTGCAAATGTTTCGGAATTGTAACATTAGGAGTCTCATGAACGGCCTGCATTGCCGCTTCGATAGCAACACAACTTGCATTACTCTTAGGTGCGGTTGCAATATAAGCTACCGCCTGCGAAAGAATAATCTGTGCTTCCGGCATTCCGACTCTTTCTACCGCCAAAGCAGCATTTGTTGCAACCACAAGCGCATTCGGATCTGCATTACCCACATCCTCGGAAGCGCAAATCATCATACGTCTTGCAATAAAAGTTACACTCTCTCCCGCATCAAGCATTCTTGCCAAATAAAATACAGCCGCATCAGGATCCGAGCCACGCATCGATTTAATAAACGCCGAAATTGTATCGTAATGATTGTCACCTGATTTGTCATATTTTATCACACGCCGTTGAATACATTCCGAAGCAACTTCCAAAGTGATGTGAATTTTACCGTCAACACCCCTATCAGTAGTAAGAATTCCAAGTTCAACTGCATTAAGCGCGCTTCTTGCATCTCCGTTTGCCAAATCTGCAAGGAAATTCTTGGCATCGTCATCTATCACCGCATCAAAGGACCCCATTCCTTTAACATTATCATAAACCGCCCTGTCAATGAGTTTGATAATATCCTCTGTCCCAAGTTGTTTAAGTTCAAATACAACGGATCTTGAAATAAGAGCACCGTTAACTTCAAAATAAGGATTTTCCGTTGTTGCGCCGATAAGAATGACTGTTCCATCCTCAACAAAAGGGAGCAAATAATCCTGCTGCCCTTTATTGAATCTATGAATCTCATCTATAAAAAGAATTGTTTTTTTACCGTACATACCACTCACTTCTTTGGCCTTAGCGGTAACTTCTTCCATATCCTTCTTACCGGCAACAGTCGCATTAAGCTGGACAAACTCCGCGCTGGTTGTATTTGCAATAACTTTGGCAAGCGTAGTTTTTCCAGTTCCCGGCGGACCATACAAAATAATGGAACTTAACTTATCAGCCTTGATTGCTCTATATAGAAGCTTATCTTTACCGATAATATGTTGCTGTCCAACAACCTCTTCAAGGGTAGTCGGGCGCATCCTTGCAGCAAGCGGAGATTCCTTTTCTTTATTCTGTTCCCGCATATATTCAAACAAATCCATACAACGAACCTTTCGTTACTGTTCAGTTTCTAAGCATTAGCAACCTTTAATTACAAGGCACACTTACGTATCTCACAATCAGACAAATTGATTCTTCGAAGCATCGTACTCATATTCAATTGTCCTTAATTTATCTACAATTTCCTGACTATCAACATCCATCTTGGAGCACAACATATCCAAAGAACTATAATAATCCCTTAATTTAAGATTTACAACACTTAACAGCATATATGGATCCTTAGGTAAGTTTTCCATCCACCAACTCTCCTCTTACTACTTCAAATTTACTCAATCGCAATTTTAATATGTATCTCTGAGGGTTCTGATTACAAGCTGTTGCTCAAGTTCATACCCATTTTGAATTTCAGGTGCACCGTAAGCCAAATACCTGATATCAGACTTTTTCAGCCTAATTGCTTTCTCACGTTTTGATGTTAAATGGAAGAAATTCTCCGAAAAAATCGCATCTGCCTGTTTCAAATCCAGTTCAACAAATGCAGCGAATCCACCGGACATCATACGTATTACATATTCATCCGGCAATTCAATCACCGAATATGAAATTGACGAAGAATCAAGTGCAAGATGTTTGTATGGAACAAATACTTCAATTTCCGACGAAACAACATTATCACCCTCATCTATAAATACCGCCTCCATAAATACACGGCTCTCAAGTCCTTCTATATAAGGACCATAATTCATTTCGCACACCTTTACCGCTTCAAAGGGCTTGATTTCCACTTCATACTCAACCTCATGCAGAAGTCTGAATTCAAAGGTTTGAAGACTTATCTTAATTCGCCTTTCCTCAACGCCCATTGATTCATTCTGCACATATACTGACACAACATTTCCGTTTCTTTCGATTGAGCCGGCAACAGGCGCGTAGAAATTCTTTGCCATATACTGAAGTGCCTTATATCGTCCAAAATAATCAACGCTTGACCACGAAGTTACCGGCCAGCAATCATTAAACTGCCGGTAAAGTGCACCCATACATCTTCCACGGTTTCTTCTCATATGCTCAACTGCCATCTTAACAGCAAGTGCCTGCATAATCTGAGTTATATATAGAAGACTTTCGAAATTCTTAGGATACAGGAAGTTCTCAGACAAATACATAAGCATTTTTCCGTTTGCGCCTTCATTTTTCTGATGACTTTCCATAACCTCAGAAAAAATATTCCTATCCTCTTCGCTCGTAAAGCTCTTAATCGTTTTAAGTGAAGGGAACGACTGAAAACCAAATTCCGAACAAAATCTGAAATAATGCTCCTTATATTCGGTAAAAGGTTCATTTCCATGCCAAACACCCCAATAGTGACTATCACCAAAATTCTCATTGAAAGGTTCCGCAAATCCACCACCTGAAGATGGTGACGAAGGCCAGTAAAAGGTCGTCCTTGCGTATTCACCGACAATTTTGGGAATAATATCTTCAAACAGAGTCACATAATCTGCCCTAAGAGCCGCCGAATGATTATTAAAATTGTCACGATTAACCCACGCTGACTCTATTTCACTATTTCCGCAAATAAGTCCCAAAGAAGCATGATTGCGGATTCGTTTAATATTATCCTTAACTTCAGCTTCAACATTCTTCCTAAAATCATCATTCAGCTCGTAAACATTTTCGGCAAACATCAAATCCTGCCATACAATTATTCCATACTCATCACACAAATCATAGAAAGTATCCGACGGATAGTAGCCGCCGCCCCATACTCGCAATGTATTAAAATTGCTTCTGACGCATGCTTTAAGGAGATAATCAATTTTCTCTTTTGTTATGAATGAATAAATAGAATCCTCCGGAACATAATTCGCGCCCATAGCAAATATCTTCACGCCATTAACCACAAAGCAAAACTCACTACCATATTCATCCTTCTCACGGCTTACGGTCAGCGTTCGAAGACCAATTCTGTAGCTCTTCTGATCCCACTGATTACCATTCATATCCAAAGCATACACACTAATGGTATATAATGGATGTTCACCAAAGCCATTCGGCCACCAGATTCTCGGACTTTCAACATTAATGTTTAATGTACACCTTCCATCAACCATCGTTTCCGTAATTGCAGAAACATGTCCTTCGGGAGTAATTAACTCTGCCTGAATAATGAAAGTATCCTTATGAAATACTTCGGCATTAACATTAATCTCAAGTCTGACATTTTTCTTCTCGTGGTGTTGAATTATCTCAACATCTTCAAGCTTTATATAGCTAAATCCCACCAGATCAATTCCACGCCAAATACCGCAATCAGGAATTCCGGCAGCAAAATCCCACCCAAACATGCAATGTGGCTTCCGTATATACTGATTACCCTTAAAGCAGCCGGCAGGAACATAATTAATATCCTTATTAAGTCCCGCTCTTACACTCTCAATATACTCTAAAGGTGAATCCAATTCGATTGTAATACGATTACCTTGCGGCATTAAATATTCCTTAACCTCAAAATAGTAGGTTCTATGCATATTATCGCATTTACCAATCGGCATATCATTAATATAAATCTTGGCCAAAGTATCTATACCCTTCAGACACAAATAAATCTTCTCCTGTGTCATTAATTCAGGCATAACATCAAAATCTCTTGTAAAATAGAAATCGCTCCAAAACAGTTCCTTAGTTGCATACTCATTCTTACCAAAAAAAGGATCTCTTAATCTATGCTGAATTAAAAGTGCAGACAAAACAGAGCCCGGAACCTTCCCTTCAATGTAAGCTTCCGAACCCTTTTCATTAATTAACCATGTTCCGTTCAAAGTCTGATAAATCATTACTATTCCCCTCATCAAATCGTAAATACTCCGCAAACGTTCCATTGACTTCTTTGGTCAATCCCCTCATTTAGAACGTTTAACCCTTCGATTAAAATATAATGGAATATTAATGTTTTTTCAACTACTACATCTGCTACCCATCACATTCAGGTAATCAATACTTATGATTACTTTGCCATTTATCTTCTTGACCACCATAGTCATTGCTTTTTTCTAAGTCCCTTTGGGTAATGATTCTTCATTATTCCGCCTGCCAGCTTTCCAAAACCAATGCTATAGGAATCAACGCATATCAAATAGTAACCTTTATCGCCATCATAAGGAAAAGTCAGTCCATGCAAATAAAGATTTGCCGTTTCTGACGCAAGCCCACCGTTTTGCTTAAACATATCAATGTTACACACATTTTTAAATTCCGAAGGCTTAATAGCAAGTGCCAACGCATGTGCAGGTTCAAAACGATTCCTATTAATTGTTCCAAGCTGCAGGCCGGGACGTTCAACCTTAAGACCTGTAAGATCAAAACATCTTTCATTAACAAGATAAAGATTATCGCCAAATTCAATAACTCGACCTTTAAATTTATCCACCCATCCCGGTATATATTCATTCAGAAATTCTACCAGCAATTTAATTCCCAGATTCTTAGCACACACCTCTTTATTATCTAACGATTTAATATCAATTCCTTTACCTTTTAAGGTATGCTGCTTAGTAGGGGCTTCTCCCTCTTTGGTAAATACCGCAAAAAAATGTCCCTCCCCCTTAACCTTGTGCGGGTAAAGCCGTTTCATTTCAACAAGTGAGAAATCCTCATGTCTTTCAAGAAAACGTTCAACACTTCCTTCATCCTCTTCCCTTGAGAAAGTACATGTCGAATAAACAAGTCTGCCACCCGGTTTAAGCATAATTGCAGCATCATCCAAAATATCATCCTGACGTGACGCACACATCAAAACATTTTCCACACTCCACTCAGAAATTGCATTATCATTTTTCTTAAACATACCTTCGCCTGAACACGGCGCATCCACAAGAATTTTATCAAAGAAGTTTATAAAGCGTGAACTCAGCCGATTAGGCGTTTCATTAAGCACGACTGCATTTCCAATACCCATTCTCTCAACATTCTCAGAAAGTATCTTAGCCCTCTTAGTTACAATTTCATTCGAAACAAGCAATCCATCACCTTGCAAATATCCTGCAATCTGTGTAGTCTTACCACCCGGAGCGGCACATAAATCAAGAACAACATCACCCGGCTTCACTGTAAGATATGTAACCGGCATCATTGCACTCGGTTCCTGAATATAGTAAAGTCCCGCTTCATGGTAAGGATGACTTCCCGGCTTAATATTCTCATAGTAGAAACCATTTTCTTCCCATTCAACCGATTCAAATTTTCTCTTGAATTCTTCCTTTAATTTGGGGCTGATTTTTAACGGATTAACCCGCAATGCCGTATATTTGGGTTTATCGTATGTATCAAGGAATGCTTCATACTCATTACCCAATTGTTCTTTCATTCGAATTGCAAATTCTGTCGGTAACATCTATCTTCTCCTTTATATCCCATTCAAGACTCACGAGTGAGTCTCTGTACGGAATTTGGTTAGCTTACTTGCAATATTGTTACTGCTTAGTCCAATCATACCCAATAACAAGCACCTGGTAACCAGGTGCTTGTTTTGTATTTATCAGTGATTTAATTAACTTCTACTTACCGGCGCCCCATATCAATCTATACCAATGTTCAAGTTCTTCCTCGGTAAGGAATCCATTAGAGGTTCCCATAAATCCTATCTTATATGAAGCAAACAGTAAAGCATTCTTAATAGCATGCACAGCATCATTCGTGCTGACATAGCAATGCAGGAAACATGAGAACAATGAATTACCTGCACCGGCCGTATTAACTATTTCATTAGTCTTAACCGGTTTATAGCTTGCCAGAAGATCATCATCGCGCGAGTAAATTGTAAGTCCGGCCGCGCCCTGCCCCAAAATGATTATTTTGGCATCATAGGTATCAGCCACACGACGAACAAACTCATCAGCACTTCCGACAATATTATCATCAGAAACATATACTATATCTGCCACCTTAAAGAAATCATCATTGTAAGCAAATTTTTCCTCGGCAAAACCACGGAAATTGATTGCAATCATCTTCCCTGCTTCTTTGGCTGCCTTAGCCAATGGACGGCAGAAATTGGCGTTTGCCATTACGACACAGTCAACATCCCGTATATTTGCTTTAAACAATTCAAGATTATATTCACAATCCCTCAAATTCTTAATATCTTCAAACAACTGCTGTTTACGGTTGCTATCATAAAGCACCACAGCCGTTGGAGTTTCTTCCAACACAGGCAATACGAAATCATCATTTGACAGAAAATCCTCACCCCAAAACATATTGTTGATATCTTTCTTACCAATCATTGAAAAAAACTTCACATCGTTTCCGAGTGCCTTAAGTGCCGCGCTCTCATTATAAGCGTCACCACCTACATTTGTAAAAATCGAATTGGGCTTATTCCTGACCGGACTGTATTCAACCGGTATTGAATCCACCTTAACAATAGTTTCAACCTGAACTATTCCCGCAACTGCAAATTTTGCCATAATGTCCCCTTTCCGATGAGTGTCTAAATATTCAGACGATTTAATATAATTTTAACTTATTTTCAAAATTTTATCAACACCCTCGATTCAACATTAACACCGGATTATTTGATTCTTAATTAGTATCAATGATAAAAACTTAATTAATTTGTAACTATTCAGAGCCAAGGTGATTTT
>JAZLIP010000107.1:0-12164 GCA_045617445.1 Lachnospiraceae bacterium
GTCAAGTCATCGGCAGGAACGTATACAGCCTGAACCGATGTAATTGAACCATTCTTAGTTGATGTGATTCTTTCCTGAAGCGCACCCATCTCAGTTTGAAGTGTAGGCTGATAACCTACTGCTGAAGGCATACGACCAAGAAGCGCCGAAACTTCAGAACCGGCCTGAGTAAAACGGAAAATATTATCGATAAAGAGAAGTACATCCTTACCACCCTTATCACGGAAATACTCAGCCATAGTAAGTCCCGAAAGACCAACTCGCATTCTTGCTCCGGGTGGCTCATTCATCTGACCAAATACCATTGTTGTTTTATCAATAACACCGGACTCCTGCATTTCGTGATAAAGATCATTTCCTTCACGTGTTCTCTCACCAACACCGGTGAAAACAGAATATCCACCATGCTCTGTCGCAATATTACGGATAAGTTCCTGAATAAGCACTGTCTTTCCAACACCGGCACCACCAAACAAACCGATTTTTCCACCCTTCTGATAAGGGCAAAGAAGATCAACGACCTTAATACCGGTTTCAAGGAGTTCCTGATTTGTAGACTGTTCTTCAAATTCCGGTGCTTTTCTGTGTATCGGTGAATACGTTACATTTTCCGGCGCCGGTTTATTATCAATGGGCTGTCCGAGGACATTAAAAATACGACCTAATGTATTCTCACCAACCGGTACTGTAATTGAAGAACCGGTAGCAACTGCTTCCATTCCTCTAACAAGTCCGTCCGTTGGACCCATGGCAATACATCTTACCGTATCATCACCCAAATGCTGAGCAACTTCAACAACAAGCTCAGTATTATCTGATTTCTTGACCTTAATTGCTTCGTTAATCTCAGGAAGATTTCCCGATACAAATTTAACATCAAGAACCGCACCGATAATCTGGGTAATTTTACCTACATTATTATCTGCCACTTTGTTTTCTCCTTTTCATTAATTAAATTTAATACCAATTCCATCAAACTTCGTTCCAACTACGAACTAAGTGCATCCGCACCACCGATAATCTCGGTAAGTTCCTGCGTAATATGTCCCTGACGTGCTCTGTTGTACTGAAGTTCCAATGTTCCAATCATTTCTTCCGCATTGCTCGTTGCAGAATCCATCGCCTGCATTCGGGCTCCGTTTTCACTTGCAACCGATTCGACAAATGCACCGTATATCAGACTGGTAACATATTTTGGAATAATAAGTTCCATAGCTTCTGTTTCTTCAGGTTCGTAATTCATCAAAACTTTGCTGTCTGTTTCAGAAATATCAGGCATTTCTTCCTCATTCAAATCAACAGGAAGAAGTTTAATCAACGTAGGCACATGACTTACAGTATTCTTAAATCCCGTATAAGCCAACCAAATCTCGCCAATCTCACCTGCCGCAAAAGCTTTAAGCAAAGTATCCGAAATTTCAGTAGCATCTGAATACATCGGTTCATTGATTACTTCAGAATAATCAGCTTTAATGTTATATCCGCGACGTTTAAGTGTATCTCGTCCCTTTTTTCCGACCGCATATATATCAACATCAGCTTTATTCCAGTCAGTTTCCGTCACAAGCTTAACGATATTTGAATTATACCCACCTGCAAGCCCTCTGTTTGAAGTAACAGCAATAACAGCTTTCTTCGTGGATTCACTCGGCATAAGATACGGATGATTGATAAATCCGGTTTTCTTAAGCATGCCGGTTACTGTCTCATACATACAATCAAAATATGCCTTGGAACGTTCCGCTCTGGTTTTCGCACGCTGCAATTTTACAGTAGAAACAAGCTTCATGGCCTTGGTAATCTGTTGTGTACTCTGAATACTGGTTTTACGCCTTTTGATATCTCTCATTGAGGCCATAAACAATCACCTTAAACCTTTCGCTTATTTTAAATATTCTGCCTTAAAGTCAACAATTGCCTTCTTAAGAGTTTCTTCGGATTCATCGGAAATAACCTTTGATTCCTTAATATTTCTCGGAAGTTCAGGACATTTGGTATTGATATATTCAAACAAATCTTTCTCAAAATCGACTATTTTGTCAACCGGAACATCAAGAAGATATTTATTGGTAGCAACATAAATAATGATAACCTGATATTCTACCGGCATAGGCTGGTACTGAGGCTGTTTAAGAATTTCTTTGATTCTTTCACCTTGTGCAAGTTTCTCTTTCGTATCGGCATCAAGCTCGGATCCAAACTGTGCGAAAGCTGCAAGTTCACGATACTGAGCAAGCTCTGTACGAATAGGAGCAGCAATTTTCTTCATAGCCTTAATCTGCGCCGCACCTCCAACTCGTGATACTGACAAGCCCGCATTAATAGCCGGTCTGAAACCTGAGTTAAACATTTCTGTTTCAAGATAAATCTGACCATCCGTAATAGAAATTACATTGGTAGGAATATATGCCGAAACGTCACCGGCCTGTGTCTCAATGATAGGAAGTGCGGTAAGGGAACCTCCGCCATACTCGTCACTCATTCTTGCTGCACGTTCAAGAAGTCTTGAATGCAAATAGAATACATCACCGGGATAAGCCTCACGTCCCGGCGGACGACGAAGGAGCAACGAGAGCGTACGATACGCCGTAGCATGCTTACTCAAATCATCATAAATAACGAGAACATCTTCTCCTTTTTCCATCCACTCTTCACCAATAGCACAACCCGCATAAGGAGCAATGTATTGAAGAGGAGCCATTTCACTGGCTGTAGCCGCAACAACAGTTGTATAAGCCATCGCACCATATTCATCCAAAGTTTTTACAATTGAAGCAACAGTAGACGCTTTCTGCCCGATTGCAACATAAATACACTTAACTCCCTGACCTTTCTGGTTGATAATTGTATCAATTGCAATAGCCGTTTTACCTGTCTGTCTGTCACCGATAATCAACTCACGCTGTCCTCTACCGATAGGAACCATTGAGTCGATAGCTTTAATACCTGTCTGCAAAGGTGTATCAACTGACTTTCTTGTGATAACACCGGATGCAACACGTTCAATCTGACGATATTTATCTGTCTGAACAGGACCCTTACCATCAATAGGCTGACCAAGAGCATTTACAACACGCCCAAGCATAGCATCGCCAACAGGAACCTCAACAACACGTCCGGTAGTCTTAACAGTATCACCTTCATTGATGTTCTTATCAGCGCCAAGCAAAACTGCACCAACATTATCTTCTTCAAGGTTAAGTACCATACCGAATACACCACCCGGGAACTCAAGAAGCTCATTCATCATAGCTTTCTCAAGTCCATGAACACGTGCGATTCCGTCAGCAACCTGAATTACTGTACCGACTTCCGATACTTCAAGTTCACCGGCATATCTCTTGATTTGATCCTTAATTACAGAACTAATTTCTTCCGGTCTTAAATTCATGGATCTAACGCACCTTTCTTATTTTTTCAACCAATCATTCGATTGATTATTACATTGCATTTTTTAATTGAATTTCGGACAATTCCTTTGTAAGTTTTGAAAGTTTTGTACGAACGCTGGAATCAACGACACGATCGCCGATACGAATTACCATTCCGCCAATCAATGTTTCATCAATTGAGTAATTCATTTCCATAGAAACATACTGAGTTGTTGCAAGAAGTTTCTTGCACACCGCATCCTTTTGTTCCTTGCTGAGTTCTATCGGAGTTGCAACATAAGCAACGCCTATATTCTTATACTCCTTAACTTTACTTACAAAATATTCAAGAATTGAATCAATATCCGCATATCTCTTATTTGAAATTATTATCTTAAGAAAACCTGTAAGTTCATCACTGAGTCTGCCTTTAAAGACAGCCTCCATTATTTCCTCTTTCTCTTCCTTAAGAATCTTGGGATGGTTCATTAAATTGGCAAAATCCGGATTCTCTGCGAGAATATCCCGAAGTGCCAGAACCTCTTCATATAAAGAATCGATTGTTTTCTGTTCAATTCCTGTTTCAAATAAAGCATCACCGTAGGTCTTGGATACTAGCTTAGCCATGTCTTATCACCTACTTCTCTAAGAGTCTCTTCAACAAGAGCATTCTGAACGGTTGTGTCCATTTTGCCGGAAATAACCTTGCCGGCCATTAACGAAGCAATTTCAACCATTTCTTTCTTCATATCATCAACTGCTTTCTGCTTTTCAAGCTCTGCTTCAACTTTGGCAGCTTCAATTATACGAACCGCTTCAGCCTTCGCATCAGCAATAATATGATTCTCGTTTGCTTGTGCTCTCTTTCTTGCTTCAGCAAGAATTTCTTCTGATTCAGCATTAATATTTCTAAGTTTTTCTTCATATTCTGCCTTCAACGCTGCAGAATCATCTTTATCTTTCTTGGCAGAATCAATATCATTCTGAATCTTCTCCTGACGCTTCTTAAGCATATCCCTAACAGGATTAAACAAAAGATATGACATTATCAAAAACAGAACGAACACAGATATCGCCGTAAACACGGCATCATGAAGAAGCTGAAAATCAAGATCAAACAATCTCTCCATTGTTTCTGCATTGCTAAGCAACACAGTGCTAATTAATGGTTCCAAGTATTTGCCTCCTTTCGATTAGTTTGAATAATCTCCTAAACAAGAGGCTTAACGAATAATAACAACATCGCTATAAGCAAACCATAAAGACCTGTTGTCTCGGCAACGGCCTGACCAAGAAGCATAGTAGATGTGATATCTGACTTTGCACCCGGATTACGTCCTACAGCTGCTGCTGCATGACCTGCTGCAATACCTTGTCCAACACCAGGTCCGATACCTGCGATAACTGCAAGTCCCGCTCCGATTGCCGAACATCCTAAAATAAACTCTTCTCCTGAAATATTCATGGAAAATCCTCCTTAAAATTTTATATTAAATTAAATACTACACTACCAAAACCGGTAAAAATCACCGTACGCACTTTAATTGTCGCCAATTGCATCAGTTACATATGTCATAGTCAACATACAGAATACATATGTCTGAATTGCACCGGAGAACAAATCAAAATAAACATGCAACGCCGAAGGAATACCTATCTTAACAAAAATCGGTAAGAGGCCATAATACAAGGCCATCATAACTGTTCCCGACAAGACGTTTGCGAACAAACGCAAAGATAACGAAATCGGCACTGCAAAATCACCAATCAAATTAATCGGTAGCCAAAATACCCAAGGATCACACAATCCCTTGATTACTCCGCTTACTTTTTGGTGCTTGAACTTGTTGAATGTTATAAGGCAAAACGTAATAACACCCAGTGGAAATGTTACACCGTAATCTGCTGTGGGAGGTCTTAACCCAAGCAAACCTGAAATATTACTTAGCATAATGAACATAAAAAGTGTGCAAATATAATTAACGAACTTACTTGCATTTTTTCCCATAGTGCTTGTTACAATTCCTTCCAGAAATTCCATAAGCAGTTCAACTATGTTAAGGAACGTTCCCGGTGCCTGATTTTCTTCCGCATTCTTTATTGCCTTATTGGCAAACAAAGCAAAAATCACAAGAAGTAGCATTACTATCAGTGTACAAACATGACTGGTTGTAATCCAAACCTTTTGTCCAAAAAGTTCGTAGGAAAATACACCCTTTATCATGAAATCCACATCACCCGACAATAATACCGGATAGCTATTCATTTACCTCTTCACCTCCTTCTTGATTTTTATTTACCGGAACCGCCTCATAAGAATCACCCGATTTAACGTAGTAAACATCAATGCCTTCTCTTGTTAAATCATTATCCATGTACGAATAATCCGGCTTTATTTCATTTTTGTTAAATAATTTATGTGTAATAGGCTGAAGATAAGCACCCACCTTAAGCCCCATAACACCGAAAATACATGTTAAAACACTTGCCAAATCAAAAATACCCAGCAATACTACCGCCGCACACACTATCAGATATCTGATTACAGACTTCTTACGTAAATAAGCATCTGCATTTTTCGCGTCAAGATCTAAGGCAACATCTATCGAATCCGCCATATTTACAGCAAGAAAAACCGATATTGCTACACCAATCCACAACCCCAGTGAATTATAAACCCACTGTTTTGTGAATATTAGTAACAGAATCTGACAGACAACTCCAAAAAACAATTCACCGACAATCAACTCTCTGAGAATCACATTTTCCTTAAGAAGGTTCATCTTCGTCATTCCGTCCTTCTTTATTTTTCAAATGTCTAACGGTTACTTCGTCTCTTTCATAGGGAGTTTCATAAATTTTCCTGGCAAAAATATAAATATTCCTTGCCCCGGCCATAGCACCAAGAAAGAAAAATATGATTGTAAGAAAAGATGTTTCAAAAAATTTGTCCAACCAAATACCTACAAATACACACAAAAAAATAGGAACCAACATATTTATTCCAAATTGGAGAACCAATGTATACGAACGATACACTTTTTTCTGATACTTCACACCATACCTCAATCTATTCACTACGTATAACAATTGTTACGGTTCAGTCCCTAACCGGTAACAAGCAAAAATGCATGCGTGATTACCTTCTGTACTGCATTTTTACTATCTAATCATATTCTTATGATGGGAACAGCAAGCATTCCCACCTACCGCTGAATAATAACATAACAATTCAATAAAACATTATAACATTTTTATGAAAAATGTCTATATATACAATCAAATGCAACCGTTACTGTTGTTACTGTTAAACACCTGACCGATAGCAAGCACCACCTACAATTTATTCACAGTAGCTATAAATATTCACTGCGTTCAATTTCGGCTGCATATTCCTGCAAACGACCGGAATAAACAATATCAAGAAGCTTATCAATCGACTTAAGCAGACTCAAAATTTCATCCTTGGAAATTTCATCTTTCTCCATAGCCTCGGCAATTTCGCCGATATCAACGACCTTTACGGTTCCGTCCGGGTAAATAATTACATCTGCCAGCAAGTCTGTGAATACGTACGTATCCGTAGCACCGTCATAATCCGTCTTGATAATATCACAATACCAATAAAGCAAGCTTCCATCAGCCCTTAGAAATCTTGAAATCTTGAATCCTTCTTTCAGAAAATATATCGAGTAACCATGATCTAAATTCTTCTTTGGTTTCAACGTATTCCACTTCGTGATTATTCGTTCTTCATTCATACCAAGAATCACATCATCTTTAAGAAGAACACATTCCTTAGGTATCAGTCTTTTTCTGTATAATGTAGGCATTCTCAATTTTCTCCTTATCTCAGCGAAAACATTTACATTTCAAAACTTACTCACGAATCATCACATCATAAACGTTATAACTAATAGAAAACATGACCGCCTATAATTTGTCCTTTAATCTCCGGAATTACCGTTCTGAAGAAAAGGCAATTACCAACCGGTGAAACACCTGCCATTGCCTCATCAGCCGCTCTGTAGCAAGAATCATTGGCTCCAAGTGACAATCTCGTCGCAAGACGTCCACTTCCAACCGGCGAAAATTGTTTCTTCTGATATATAACACCGACCATACTGTTCGGGAATGCAGCACTTCGCATTCTGTTAACAACAACAGCCCCGACAGCCACCTGCCCCGTATATGGTTCCCCACCGGCTTCGCAATATATAAGACACGCAAGCAAGTCACGATCCCCATCGGCAAAACTAAGTTCTCCGGCCTGTGACCACGACATCTTGTTAGCTTTAGCGCTAAGAGCCTGCTCTTCTTCGAGTTGCTTCTTAAGAGATTTAAGTGAATCCTCCTGCTCCTTAATTTCGGAAGCGTAAGCCTTTTCTTCCAATTCTGCAGCCGTAATTGCATCAGAAGTCTCCGCAATCGTACCTGAAGTTGAATTAACAAGTGTACTTACACGGTTTTTCTCAGCCTGTGATTCATCAAGAAGATCATTAAGCTGTTCAACTTCATCCTTGAGCACCTTTTCCTTCTTTTCAACAAGCTTTCTTTGTTCCACCAAAACTTCAAACATTTTCTGGTCATAGGCTTCCAGCTTACCGATATACTCAGCTTTATTTAAGAAATCGGCATACGCGCTCGTTGTAAGGAAAGTTTCAAACAGATTAGGATTTCCCTTCTCATACACACATCTTAAATGCATCTTCATAAGATTGTACTGACGTATTTCCTCTTCCTTGGCGGTAACCACTTCTGCCTTTACAGCATCCACCTCTTTTTCCTTTGCGGCAATTCGCATTTCAATCTGTTGGAGATTGTCACTTATTCGCTCCAGTTCCCCATTCAAACTAAGCAAATAGTCCTGCAATTGCTGTTTAGTATCTTTAAGATTCTCCTTTTTCTCTTCAACAGCCATTTTCTGCTGTTCAGTCCTTTTCTTAAGTGCTTCGGCTTTTTTGATTTTTTCGGAGGTTGTCTCAGCAAAAACTGTTGTTGGAACAAGTTCTATAAGCAGTGCAAGTATCGCAACAAAACATATACACTTTTTTGCAAAAAGCTTTTTCTTAATCACAACAACAATTCAACCTTTCTTCCGGTTTCGTTATATTTATAATATTTTACGCCGGCCGCATCAAACATTCTTCGCGAAGCGATTGTTCCCGGCATATTCTCATATTTATTGCAATCATAAACCACGGTCCTAATGCCCGATTGTATAATTGCTTTAGCACACTCATTGCACGGGAAGAGTGTCACATAAAGTTTAGCACCTTCCAAAGTACCGCCACGATAATTCAAAATAGCATTAAGTTCACTGTGTGTAACATAAAGATACTTTGTTTCCAGTGAATCGCCTTCTCTTGCCCACGGAAAAAAATCATCCGAACAATTCTTCGGAAAACCGTTATATCCCATAGACAGAATCTTGTTATCCTCGCTCACAATGCAGGCACCAACCTGAGTATTGGGATCCTTAGACCTAAAGCCCGAAAGTTTGGCAACACCCATAAAATATTCATCCCATGAAATATAATCTTCTCTCTTACCGCTCATATTCCCCTCACAACACTCATTACTGTTTGTCCCTTACCGATAGCTAACGCAGGTTCTTTAGAAAAAACATCCGACACACAGTTTTATCCGTGTACAAATTATAGTATTCTTCTCACGTAACTACACAGAGTTTAGTATATCATAAGTTCACCCTCTTGTGAACAAAAAAGAAAACACCTTCAAAATTCAAAGGTGTTTTTTCGCAAATCCAATTTATACTCTGCTCTGACATAATCACATTTCGATTTTGGATATTCTGCGTACGTGTTTTTCCTCACCCGAAAACTTGGTTTCAAGGAAAATATCAACAATATCAAGTGCAAGATTAGGACCTATCACACCGCCACCAAGCGCAAGAACATTTGCATCATTATGCATTCTTGTTAATTTGGCACTCGTGCAATCATTACACAACGCGCATCTTATTCCCTTTACCTTATTTGCAACAATCGAAATTCCTATGCCTGTAGTACACATAACCATTCCTCTGTCACACTCTCCGGCAGACACTTTGTTTGCAACCGCACGCCCTATTTCAGGATAATCGCAAGATTTCTTTTCAAAGCATCCCACATCAACAACTTCATGTCCCAATTCTTTAAGATGTTCAATAATTGTAAGTTTCAAATCAAATGCACCATGATCACAACCTATAGCTATTTTCATTTTCTCTCTCCCAATAAATATTAGAAAACCATTCAGTCCTCCAATACAGATTCTACTATTATTCCAGTTACAATTCCATAAAAATTTATTATTACTAAAAAACATAGCAACATTATTTAAGTTTTCGTTTAACAAAATTACGCATTTCAATCTCCGACTTCAACAATCTTATGCCCGGCAGCCTTAATCAATCGATTCATTATAGCCTGTCCGATTCTTGGTGTATTAAATTCCTCCGAATAAATAACATCTATATTTTTATCATCGCAATCTCTTAATACGCTGTACAATTCATGGGCAATTGAATCTTCATCTTCCCGCATTCCGACATCATACACATAGACCGCATCAGAATAACAAGTCACATTTTCTTTCGTCGCAATAACCCCAACCTTAAGTCCATTTATTATTGCTTCCTCACATGCCTTCTTAATATAACTGACAACAGCTTTTCCATCACCCTTAATTATCGTCAGATCACCTTTAGGTGCATAATGCCTATATTTCATGCCCGGAGCCTTTGGTTTAACATTTTCCTGTAAATTGCTAAACACAGCAGGATCATAAGCAACCTCGCCAACAACATTTTTAATCATATCGCCTGTTATATATCCCGGGCGCAACACCATAGGAACTTTTTCCGTGACATCAATAATTGTCGACTCCAAGCCAATAACCGAAGCCCCTCCGTCAATAATCATTTCAATACGACCGTTCATATCTTCAAAAACATAATCAGCGTTTGTAGGGCTTGGTCTACCCGATAGATTAGCCGAAGGCGCAGCCACAAAACCACCGGCTTTTTTTATGAAAACACTTGCAATTTTATCACTAGGCATTCTGACCGCAACCGTATTAAGTCCACCGGTTGTTTCTCGTGGAACGATTGCCTTCTTCTTAAAAACCATTGTCATAGGACCCGGCCAGAAAGCATCCGCAAGTTTAAGCGCATTCTCCGAGATATCATCCGCTATTTTATACAAATCCTCTATACAATAAATATGAACGATAAGCGGATTGTCGGAAGGACGTCCTTTTGCTGCATATATTTTTTTTGACGAATCAGGATTAAGGGCATCCCCACCAAGCCCATATACCGTTTCCGTCGGAAATGCAACAAGTCCTCCTAAACGAATTATTTCTCCTGCTTTAGCAAGCTTATCCTCAAAATCAGATTCTACATTTACTTTAATTACCCTAGTTTCCATATCTTACCCTGAATTTGTCTTTGAAGCATTCTTATTGCAATGCTTTGTCTATTTGCAGCAATCAGATATTTTTCTAATCAGCATTATCAATAATATACTCATACAATACTTTGCAACGCTCGTTCGTCCAATCCGCCAAAGTCATATAGTATACAAGCGGTGCCATAGAACCGCCCTCATACTTTGCTTTTTCTTCATTTGCTGCCGCTTCTTTATCCGCATTCCACCGGCGTTGTTCAGCTAATATAGTTTGGAATCCGGTCTCATCAGTATGATATTTTACAAGATCCCACAAATAGGTTAATGCTTCATCAGCTATTTCAAATTGACGCTTTGCAAGATTATTGTATTCAAGTTGTGTATTATCCTTCTGCAACAATTCCGCATAATAATTATAACTTTTATTGTAATTATCATAAGTCATCTTGGCATCATCAACAACCGCTGTACGAGTTCGACCATATATACCTTCATTTTCATTGATATTTACAATAACCGGAACAGTTAAAACATCCTCATTATCATTTATTCCGGCTACCCACGAAAATATTTCTTCATCAAATGAAGCAACTGAATATCCCGGCAAACAGACATAGAATTTATCCGTACCGGTCAGACCATACGCATCGGTATAGATATATCTTACTCCGTCAAAAATAGCTTCATCATCAATCTCATTCTTATATTTAATATCCGCAAGTGTCATTTCATATTTGTATGGTTCGATAGCTTGCAAATCTTTGAAATGACCTGTGAAATCGCAGTAATACATTGTTCCGTCCGGATAATACTCATTTGTATCTCCCATGTCCGAATCATGATATGTGCCTTTAAAATAGCCATCACTTTCAATAGTGAAATTTGTAGACCACGCACCTGCGCCACTTGAAAATTCGAATTCATAATCAGACAGATATTCAAAGCTCAACTCTTCGGAAAACGTACTACTTCCATCGCCATTTTCTAATGCGGCATTTTCTTCATTCGTACCGATAGTTTCATTTACCAAAGTTTCATTTTCACTCTGTTCATTTATAACTATTGAATCCGGTTCTTCAGCTCCGTTTCTTACATTTTGATTTTCCCTGTTTTCCACTATCTCAATTTTTTCATCTTCATTTTTGGTTCCGCAAGCAGAAAGTGCAAGCATAAAACCAAGTAAAAGAAATATTGCTCCTCTTTTCATTTTCATTCTCCGTTTATCATTTTCATCATTATTATAATGTAACTATTCAGAACACCATTCGCAAAATCGCCTTTTCAAGGCTTTTCTTTTGCTCATGTTGTTACTTCGCCATATAAAACTGCTCATAATATTCTTTGCAAGCAAAATATTTTGAGCAGTTTTGCATGGCTCTGA
>JAZLIP010000108.1:0-8843 GCA_045617445.1 Lachnospiraceae bacterium
ATATCCTTCATCAGTAATTTGTCCATTAGACCTGAAATAGCATTTAGCAGGCAGGAAATGAAAGCACAGATTATGTAAACAAACTCTTTCCTTTTTACGAAAGGAGTTTCCGATTCTTCATATTTATAAGCATCATTTTTAATTAATTTTAGCTTGAAAAGTAACGAATATAATGGTACGAATCTGCATTTTAGCATCAGCAAACCAAGAGCAACAAGAACCAGTCCGATACATTGAAGAAATCCCAGGGATTCGCCGAGAATTGTTATTCCGAGAAATGTTGCAAACAGTACTCTTGATAAGTCAAGTACACCATAAAGACTTAACGGCAGTCTTGCAATGGCAATGAAGCTTAGTATCCAGGCAATAAAAATTACAAAAGATTTGATTGCTACATATAAATAGTAAATTCTTTTCATTGAAAGAGTTGCCGATACATCAGGAAAGAAAACGGATGCACCCGGAAAAAGGAATACAATCAAAACCTGAGTTGCAACAAGGGAAAATGCAATTCCGGTGTAAACGATAAGAACTTCCATGGCGGAATGTGTTTGCAGAGAAATCTTTTTGACGATTTCGCGGGCGCCTTTAAATAAACCATATAAAAGAACGAGTAGCATCCACATAAATTTTCCTCCGTAATTTACGTTCAAGACTCGCTCGCGAGTCTTGGCGCGGGATTCGTGTCAGCTCCAGAAACTTCCGACATGCAATGGAGTATTATACTACTATTTTGTGATTATGAATAGTTATTATTTGATGGAAATTACCGAAAATTAAACAAAATTAAACAGGGACTTAATATTGTGGGCTGAAGATGACCTGAATCTCGCACAAGACTCGAGAGGGAGTTAGTTTGTGCATTTTTACCATAAGTTGTGAGGGATGAGTATAAAAAAACGGGATGACACAATAAAATGTGTGGTATGCGATACAAAATCACAAGATATGGACATGGAAAAATACTTTAAGATGCCCGTAAAATCAATAAAATCACACAGGGTGGGGAGATGTGATATTAAAATTGTGTAAATTTTATTAAAAAGTTTATTGTGTCTAAAACGAAAATGTATTAAAATAATGGCTAGTTGGTTTCATTGTAAACATGCTGATGCCACAGACAGTAGAGGGGTCTGAGTGGTGTCCTGCTTGGTTGAACGGATAGATTCAATGTGTAAGTTTATAGGAGGAATGGAAAATGAAGATTTTTAGGAAAATCTTATTCGGCGCATGTGTGTTAGGCATGGTCGGAACATTGGGCTTCGCAAATGAGGCATACGCGGCAAACTTGACTGTGAAGGCTGATGAGGATGATTACGTATGGGAAATTACCGGAAGTGAATCGGAAATGGAAACAATATCTGTTAACCATGTTAAAGTAACACTTGGCGGTACTACTATCTATGATGAAGAAGAGTATGCTTCAGACGGTATGGTATACTCAGATGATGTGCTTGATATTGTTGCTGAAGGTAACTTGGGGCAGCAGATAGGTAAGAAACTTAAAGTGGTTGCTTCTACTGAGAATGGTAACAGCTATTCAGGCGAGACAACATTTAAGAATATTTACAAGGTTTCTGTAGCCGGTGATTCAAATGGTGAATATGAAATTTCCGGTGAAGATGTACCTTATGTTTATGGTTTTGCCGGCGATGAAGTTGATTTAACTGCATATCCTGATGATGATTATGAATTTGATGGATGGTATGTTGATGGAAAGAAAGTTTCCGATGAAGAGGATTATACTTTCGAGATGTCAAAGTCAGCTACATATACCGGTAAGTCTAAGAAGATGGTTCCGAGTATTGAAAACGTTACATTGACTATAGATAATGCAAATCCTAAGGTTGGCGATACTGTTAAGCTGTCTTGGAAGGTTAGCCCGAGTGATGCTACGATTGATACAAGCACATTGACACTTTCATATTCAAGTGCTTACCTTACAGTTGGTTCAAGAGATTTGACGAGCGGATATATTAATTTGAAAGCTGTTAAGGAAGGCTCTACAGCACTCACAATTTCAGGTAAAGATACTAACGGAAATTCTTTCGCAAGTAACAAGGTAGATGTTATTATTACCGCTGCTCCCGAACCTGCGTTTAAGGCTGCTACACTTAAGGTTGAAGGTGATGACTTCGTAACAGTTGGTTACCCTATTACCCTTAAGGCATCAGTAAACAGCGATGCTACATATAAGACGGTTGAATGGCAGACCGCAGGTGATGCTACAGTTTCCAAATCATCAGGAAATGAAACAGTATTTAAAGCGAATGAGAAGGGTACATTCAAGGTTACCGTTGTTGTTAAGAAGGGTAAGAACGGAACAGATGATACTGTAGTTGAAAAAGAAATCGTAGTTTATGAGAAACCTACTATTTCATATTCTGACAGAAAGTTAACAGTTACAGTTCCAAAGAAAGTTAATACCGGTGATACATCAGGAGGATCTGATAACGGTAATTATACAAAATGTTCTGATATCACAGGTGGTAAGCTTGAAATATTAAATGGTGATACATCACTTGGAACAACATCAACTGCTAAGTCATCAGGAACAAGCTTTACTATTGACCAGAGTACAGTTGAAACTCTTATCAAGAATTTGAAGAATAAATTTACAGATTCATGTACATTGACATTTAGAATATACCCTTGTGATAGCGATGCTGATATCAACAAGAATGTATATGCTGATTGTACAGCAAAGGTTTATAAGATTACTGTACAGGGTACCGGTATTACAACAAGTTATTTCTACGGCTTGCAGGGACAGAGCGTTGAGATAACAGCTACTCCTGAAAAAGGAACATTTGCAGGAACATGGGAAGATGATAAGACAATTACTACCGCTACAAGAACAGTAGTTGTATCGGAGGATAAGGTTTATACAGCTGTATTGGGTGAAGCTGCTACTTCCAGTGCAGAGTATGGCGAGTATGATGCAGTTCCTAAGACAGGCGAAGGTAATACAGTTCTTTATCTTGTACTTGCTCTTATCGCTACAGCATCTGTAGCAGGATATGCTTTCTTTAAGACAATGAAGAAGAATAACATTTAATTAGTTTAGAAGAGTAATTAGAATTATGGGTACTACTACGAACCGAAAAGTATTTGGTGTAGTAAAATTAAATTTACCATTAAAGGTGGAGCGAGTTGAGCTTGCTCCACTTGTTTTTGTACCAAGCTATATTTTCTTTATTTTTCTGATGGCAAGCCTTGCTTATGGTTTGTTTTATGAGCCGACTGCGGTTGACGAGGAAGTATCCGATTTAAATCAAATTAAGCACGAGGTAGTTGGCAGTGGTGTGACTTCAAATGATTTACTTGATTCGGATGATTTACTGTTTGATAGTGCAGCTTCTGAAATGCTTCCGGAAATGGCAGAGCTTTATGGACAGAATAAGGATTGTATAGGTTGGTTGCAGATTGATGATACCAAAATAGATTATCCTGTAATGCAGACTCCTTCATATGAAGAATTTTATTTGGACAAGGATTTTAACGGAAATGCAAATAAAGCGGGTAGTTTGATTCTTGATACTGATTCGACATCGGGGGTAGGTACAAAAGAAAACAATTACGCTAATGGAATTGCGCCGACTACGAATTTGATTATTCATGGTCACAATATGAAAAATGGTTCTATGTTTGGGGATCTTGATTTGTATCGTAAGCAGGATTATGAGAAAAAGCATTCTATTATTAAGTATACAAGCTTGTATGAGGAACGAGAGTACGAAATTGTATCCGTATTTCTTTCGCAGGTATTTAAGAAGACACAGACGAATGTTTTTAAGTATTATATGTTTTTTAATGCGAATAACGAAGAAGAGTTTAATGATTTCTATGGAAATATAAAGAAATTGCAACTTTATGATACCGGCGTTACAGCAAGTTACGGTGATGAATTCATTACATTGTCGGTATGTGCATATCATGTTGAGAATGGGCGACTTGTTGTCGTTGCAAAGAGAGTTAAATAGTAGTTGCGAGGGTTTAAACAAATTTATTCTTTAAGGAGAAGGATTAATGATTGACAGATTGACACCTTTATCATTTTCGCAGTTGATGCGTTGGATTGTTTTGGAACAGAAGAAATCCGGATCAATATTTGGAGTGCGAGATTTCTATCAGGCTAATCCGTTTAAAACGCTTGATATTTTTAATGAAAAAATTGAGATGCCTTTTGGACCGGCTTCAGGTCCGCATACCCAGTATGCCCAGGGAATAGTTGCGTCGTATGCGACGGGTTGCAGATTTTTCGAGCTTAGGACTGTATCGGTAGCGGATGCGACAGGCATGGATGACAATCCGAAAATTCGTGCCAAAAATGAAGGATATAATGTTGAAGGTGCCAGAAATCTCACAATGAAGCAGTCTTTTGAGGAATATGTCAAGGCATGGATTGCTCTTAAGGTTCTTTCCAAAGAATTTGAAATGGGCGGTATGAATGGTTTTGTATTTAATATGGGTGTCGGATATAATTACGAGAGTATTGCGTCGGATGAAATGACAGAATACTTTAATAATATGCGAAATGCTTCTGATACACCGATTTTTAAGGAATGCATTCAGTTCCTTAAAGATAATATAAAATTGTTCCAGAATTTTTCCTTGGATGATATAGATGAAATCAGCGGAAAGATTTCAACTTCTGTTACTGTTTCGACGTATCCTGATTGTACGGGTAAGGAAATTGAGAAAATTTCAAAGTATTTGCTTAGAAATTGCGGATTTAATACATATGTAAAATTGTCGACAACTTTGCTTGGGTATGATTACTGCCGTTCTACACTTGATACAATGGGATACTATGATGTGGAATTTGGTCGTGAGCATTTTGACGAAGATTTGCAGTATTCGGATGCGGTTGCAATGATAAATAAGCTTCTTGCGGTCAGCAATGAAGAGAATCTTCTGTTTGGCATTAAGCTTTCAAGTGGATTTCCGGTGGCGGGACACGATGACAAAACGGAAGAAATTTTCATGTCGGGGAAAGCCTTATTTCCGTTGTCAATAGCATTGGCTGCTAAACTAAGTGATGATTTCGAGGGTCATCTTAGAATAGCATTTTCGGGTGGTGTTGATGCCAATAATGTTGAAGATATTTATGAAGCCGGAGTATGGCCGATTACGATGAGTACGACCATTCTTAAACCGGGTGGATACAATAGATTCAAGCAATTTGCGTATACTTTCCATGATTGGAATTTCTACGATTTCTACTGCACCAGAACAGGTATGCTTAAGCGAATGGCAGAAAAGGTTAAATCAAATAATCATTTTACTAAATCGATGAAGCCGAATACCATTATTAAGTCTGCAAGTAAGATTCCGTTGACGGATTGTTTTATTGCACCGTGTAAAGAAGGTTGCCCGATTCATCAGGATGTTACGGCATATCTTAACCTGATTGGTGAGGAGAGATATACAGAGGCACTTAGGGTAATTATGAATAAGAATCCATTGCCTTTTATTACAGGAACAATGTGTTCCCATGAATGTATGGGAAATTGTACACGAAACTACTATGAGAAGCCTGTAAAAATCAGAGAAGCCAAGTTGATTGCCGCGCAAAACGGATATGATGATGTTATTGAAGAATTAGGACCTAAGGAGGCTGCCGGAAGACAGTTAAAGATTGCGATAGTAGGTGGTGGACCTGCCGGAATGTCTTCGGCGTTTTTCCTTGCCGAGGCCGGTCATAAAGTTACTTTGTTTTGCCATGAACCTTCGCTCGGCGGTACTGTTAAGTATCTTGTACCGGATTTCCGTATTTCGCCTGAAAGAGTTGATAAGGATGCTTCGTTCTTATATAAATTCGGATGTGAGATCAAAACAAATATTCATGTAGATTCTTTGACGGAATTGACTGATTATGACAAGATCATACTTGCAATGGGAGCAACTACTCCAAAAACAATCAGTATCAAGGGAATGAATGTTGTTTCGGCAGTGGAATTTCTTACTGAATACAAGAAAAGCAAAGGCAAGATGGAAATCGGACAGAATGTATGCGTTATCGGTTGCGGTGATACTGCTATGGATGTGGCACGTGCCGCAAAACGTAATAAGGGTGTGGATAAGGTATATGTGATCTATCAGAGGACAAGAAGATATATGCCCGCTGATGAAGAAGAGATGAAGATTGCATTTAATGAAGGGGTTGAATTTATGGAACTTCTGACTCCTTTTGAATATAGTGATGGTTTCCTGAAATGCTATGTTAATACATTGGGCGATTTGGATGAAAACGGCAGAAGGGTACCTGTTGTTGGCAATGAGATTTTTGCTGTCAAAGCCGATTATGTGATTGCGGCGGTTGGTGAAGCCGTAGATACCGGATTCTACAAAAACAACGGAATAAATGTTAATGAATTCGGATTGCCGATTCTTAATGAAGATACATTGGAAACCAATATTCCGAATGTATATGTTGCCGGTGATGCCGGACGAGGAACGTCACATGTCGTTAATGCAATAGCTGATGCCAGAAAGATTTCCGATGCAATTTTGAATGAAATTAATGACTCGGTAATCAATACAAATAATACTTCAGAATATGTCAGACGTCAGAATGGAAGACGTAGTTCCGATAATCGTTTGAGCGGTTTGTACAGCAAGAAAGGAATAATCAGAGAACCTCATTACAGAAATGACGGCGGACGTTGTCTTGATTGTGAACGTATTTGCGAGAATTGTGTTGATGTTTGTCCGAATAGAGCTAATGTGGAAATAAAGATTCCCGGTGATTCTGTGCCGCAGGTAATTCATGTTGATCGTCTGTGTAATGAGTGCGGAAACTGTAAAACATTTTGCCCTTATACGGGTGCTCCGTACAAAGAAAAATTCACTTTGTTTGATACTTTGGAGGATTTTAATAATAGTGAAAGTGAAGGATGCGTATTTACTCATGACGGTTCGGCATTTACTATTCGTATAGATGGAAAGATTAAGAGCGTAAGTCGAATAGAAGCTGCTGAATTTAATGGTATTGATATGAAATTATGTAATCTGATTGCAGCTATTTATCAATATTACCGATATTTAATTGTATAATGTAAAGTTAAATGCAAAAACGCCTCTGAAAGAGGCGTTTTTAAATACATGATAAAAGATAAGGTTCGTAAAGCGAAAATCCATAAAAAATGCATTTTAAAACGTATTAAAATAAGGAGGGTAACATGACTGAAGAGCAGTTTAACTATGCCATGGAGAGGATAAGAAAAAAGGACAAAAATGCTCTCAAAGAAATTTATGAAGAGTATGTAGGTTATGTGTATAATGTGGCATTCTCAATGCTTAAACAAAAGGAAGCGGCAGAAGATATTACATCGGAATTATTTATAAGGCTTTGGGAAAGAGCGGAACAATATAAAGCAGGCGTCGGACACAAGAGTTATATAGCGACCATTACAAGAAATATGACAATTGATTATATTCGTAAGAATAGTAAGGAGTTCCTGCTTTGGGAAAATGAAGATGATAACGAGGAGTTGGAAATTCCGTCAAATGAATTGACACCTGAGGAAGAAGTTGTTTCGAGCATTAATGTTGAAACTGCACTGATGAGTCTTAAGCCGGTTTATCGTGAAATAGTAAATATGAAGGTGCTTTTGAATATGACTTTCAAAGAAATATCTGAGGTAATGAATATTCCGATTGGAACGGTGAGCTGGAATTATCAAGATGCAATGAAAAAGTTAAGGAGGTTCGGATATTATGAGTAAGAATTTTGAAACAGAATACAAAAATAATGCCATGAAAAATGTTCCGGATCTTTGGGATAGAATTGAAGCCGGAATAGATGAATTGGAGGCAGGCAAGGATGCAGATGGTAGCGGTAATACAGATAATACAAGGAATACAGTAATAGATGATAATGTGGAAATCTTAGATGGTGCTACAGTAAAACCACAGAAGAAAATTATCAAATTTAACCGGTATTTTGGAATTGCTGCGGCAGTATTGCTGGTTGGAATTGCGGTTGTTGGTGCTTCGGCATTGAAGTCATCGTTTACGGGAACTGCTATGGAAGAAAGTTACGCGCCAATGTCCGGTGCAAATGCAAGTAATCAAGAAGCGATGGGAGATTTCGCGGCTGAGGAGTCTGTTGATACGGAAGTACCAATGGTCGAAGAAACTGAGGAGAGTGTTAATTGCGAAGCAATGTCAGAAGAAATGGAAACTGCGATGGCTAAAGAAGATAGTGTTAATGATGAGACAATGTTAGAAGAAGCGGAAAATGCGATGACAAAAGAAGATAGTGTTAACGATAAAACGATGACAGAAGAAGCAGAAGCACTTGATAATGACATGGTTAAAGAAGCAGTGACGGGGAATGTTCGAAATGTAAAAAACAGCGGTAGTGATTTAGGGAATACAACGTCAGAAAAAATTATGGGATTACCTGTCGGGGAAGTATTTGACGGAATTGAATATATAATTGTTGAAGAAACAAAAGAAGGATTGGTAATTGAAATTCAGAAGGATCCAAACGGAGTATTTGCTTTCGGAGAAGTAATTGAAGTATTTGCGGACATTAATTTGAAACAGCGGTTGCTTGAACGGTATGCAAACGACGGAGAGGTTGTGCTAACGAACTCTTTGAAATATACGAAAGATAGTATTTTTGAGATTGTGGAAACAGATTAGTAGATTGTTTTTGATAACATAATCAGAAGGTAAATTCCCAAAATTCAATTTTTTGTAACTATTCAGAACACCATTCGCAAAATCGCCTTTTCAAGGCTTTTCTTTTGCTCATGTTGTTACTTCGCCATATAAAACTGCTCATAATATTCTTTGCAAGCAAAATATTTTGAGCAGTTTTGCATGGCTCT
>JAZLIP010000109.1:0-30528 GCA_045617445.1 Lachnospiraceae bacterium
GAATAAGGGAATTCCTCTTCTGAAGGAAGCACAGGAATAAGTGCTCTCTCAGCCAAAGCACCATGTCCGATTTCACGACGTCCCGGACCTCTTGACGGCTTTGTCTCGCCAACAGAATACGACGGGAAATTATAATGGTGAATATAGCGCTTAACAGTCTCATACGAATCAAGTCCGTCAACCCTCTGCATCTCCGAGAGAGGTGCAAGAGTTGTAATATCGCAAATCTGTGTTTGTCCACGAGTAAACATAGCGGAACCATGAACACGGGGAATCAAATCAACTTCGGCAGCAAGAGGACGAATCTGAGTAATCTCACGTCCGTCAGGTCTCTTATGATCCTTAAGAATCATCTTTCTTACAGTCTTCTTCTCATACTGGTAAACAGCTTCTCCAAGAATTGCCAACCAGTCTTCCTTATCAGCAAATGCTTCTTCAAGCTTCTCTGTGATAGCACGAATATTTTCTTCCCTAACCTGCTTATCATCGGTAAAAACTGCACCCTCCATTTCAAGAGGAGTAACAATCTTCTTCATTTCTTCAAACATTTCTTCCGGAACTGCACAACTGGTATATTCATGTTTTGGCTTACCAACTTCAGCAACCATCTTATTAATAAAAGCAATTATTTCCTGATTAACCTCATGTGCCATATAAATAGCCTCAATCATCTTAGCTTCAGGAATTTCATTCGCCCCGGCCTCAATCATAATAACCTTCTCGGCCGTTGAAGCAACAGTAAGATTTAAATCACCCAACTTCCACTGCTCCTGGCTTGGATTTATAATAAATTCACCATCAATTATTCCGACCTGAGTCGTAGCGCAAGGTCCACAGAAAGGAATATCCGAAATACTTGTAGCAATCGCAGAACCAAGCATTGCAACAAGTTCAGGACGACATTCAGGATCAACAGACAAGACAAGATTGTTCAAAGTACAATCATTGCGGTAATCCTTCGGAAACAAAGGACGCATAGGTCTATCGATAACACGTGCGGTAAGAACCGCATTTTCCGATGCCTTTCCTTCTCTCTTGTTGAAACCTCCGGGAATCTTTCCTACGGAATACATCTTCTCTTCAAATTCTACTGACAAAGGGAAAAAGTCAATTCCCTCTCTTGGCTTCTCAGATGCAGTTGCTGTACACAAAACTGTAGTATCACCATAATGCATAAGTGCTGCACCATTTGCCTGTTTAGCTACACGACCTACGTCAACGGTAAGCGTGCGACCGCCAAGTTCCATTGAAAAACTCTTGTACATATTTTCTCTCCTTTTATAATTATTTACCGAACAGAAGATTCGCACGCGAATCTTGCGGTGAACCAAACATCAGCTCTGCTGACATTCTCATTTTCACGATTAAGCAATCCCCGCGAAGCATATGTACCGAAACTACTGAGTTAAATACGAATTCCGGCTTCCTCACGGAGCGTTTATTCATATTCATCTCAGTGGTCTCGGGAACACTTCTGTCCGAATTAGTCTCATCAAAAAACGCATTACATAAACATTCTCTTTATCACGATTCAAGACTCGCGCAATCCCCGCTTATAGAAGTGTGGGCTTCTCTCACTGAGATAAAGAGAAATGCAAATACGATTGCACATAACAAAATGTACATCACGCATTTGCATTTCTTTAGTGCAATAGAATTATTTTCTAAGACCTAACCTCTCAATAAGAACACGATATCTCTCAATATCAACCTTCTTAAGATATGCCAAAAGACCACGTCTCTGACCGATCATCTTGTACATACCTCTTGCTGAGTGATTGTCATTAGGATTAGCCTTAAGATGCTCTGTAAGCTCCTTAATTCTCTCTGAAAGCACTGCAATCTGAACTTCCGGTGAACCTGTATCGCCTTCACATCTTGCATACTCTTTCATAATTGCTGTTTTCTTTTCTTTTGGAATCATTTCCTTTTCCTCCTAAAAATTTGTATATGCACCATTGCATACACGTTAAGCCATACATAAATGTATCGGTTTACACCAAACACTAAGACTTAGGTCGGAATTCCCAAATCCTGGCATTGGCCACACAACGTTACAATAGTAACACAAAGAACCTTTTTTGTAAAGAGCTGTCCTAAACCTCTACCATACGCGCATCTGAAACAGACACCTTCTTTGCTCTCTCAGGATCATTGTCCATGACCGAAAAGGCAATATTAGTAGCATGATCGGCAACACGTTCAAGACCCGAAACAATATCAGAGAACAACATTCCGGCCTCAGGAGTACATACATTCTGGGTAAGTCTGTCTATATGCTTCTTCTGAAGTTCTCTTTCCTTCTCATCAATCGCATCTTCAAGCAAAAGGATATCTCTTATATGATCTTCAGTACCTGTAACAAATGTATCAACAGAAAAACGGATAATCGTATTAACCATATCAAGCATGTCGCCCATTTCTTTCATTGCCTCTTTACTGAAGCTCGTACCTTTTTCAATTCTTGACTTTGCAGAATCCGCAACATTCTCGGCATGATCGCCTATACGTTCAATATCATTAACAACATGGAACAAACCACCTATACTCTTAGCATCATCAATCGGCAGATTTGTCTGAGATATCTTAACAAGATAATTTACAATTTCATGATTCAGGAAATTGATATTTTCTTCAACACGATAAACTTCATTAATATCATCTTCATCAAGAGTAACGAGCGCATTCATAGCTCGATTGAGATTTTCGGAAGCAAGAACTGCCATACGTTCAAGTTCCTTCGTAACATCAAGAACTGCCGTTGCCGGTGAGAAAATATTCTTCCCACCGATATTTTCAAGTTTAAGAGGTTCTCTGTATCCAACCTTTTCGTCTTCTCCTCTGACAATAATGTATGTAAGCTTAATAATAAATGATGAAAACGGATATAAGACAACAACCTGAAACAGTTTGAATATTGTATGTGCATTAGCAACCTGTCTTCCAATATTGTCACCCGAAACTCTTTCAAGAAGCATAACAACCCACTCCATAGAAAGTTTAAGGATAACGTACATGATAATCGTACCGATTACATTGAAGAGCAAATGAATAAGAGCTGCTCTCTTAGCATCCTTTTTACCGGATAATGACGCCAACGTAGCTGTAGCGCAGGCACCGATATTACAACCAAGAATAATAAAGAGACATATACGAATATCGAGAAGTCCCTGATTGGCCATCAGAAGAATAATACTGACCGTAACCGATGAACTCTGAATAATAGCGGTAACAAGTGTACCAATAAGAATTGCAAGAACAGGACTCGTAAGTGTACCAAAGAAGACAGGCACGGCAGGAATATCTTTAACATTTGCCATCGCCTCCGACATGATTGAAAGTCCCATAAAAAGAACACCAAAACCGGTTAGAATCTCCCCAACCTTCTTTATCATATCTTTCTTGATGAAACAGAACATAATCACACCGAGAAAAACAAAAGCGGGAGCATATTCGGATAAGTTAAAAGGAACAAGCTGTGAAGTAACTGTGGTACCGATATTGGCACCAAATATCACACCAACCGCCTGATACAAATTCATAATACCGGAGTTAACAAAAGTAACCACCATAACCGTACAGGCACTTGAGGATTGAATAATACCGGTAAAAACGATACCGACTATCATTCCGGTAAACTTATTCTTAGTAAAAATTTCCAAAATATTTCTTAGCTTCGCGCCTGCGGCTTTTTCAATTCCCGAACTCATAAGACTCATTCCAAACAAGAACAAACCAAGTCCGCCTGCCAATGTCAATAAAATAGTTGTAATCATTTTCTCTCCTAATTTTTCCAACCAAGCCAACATCTACACACGATAATTTTATTAGACAAACTCTGTCAGCACAAGAATTTTTCGTTCAAAAAAAACATTTTGTCAAAAACCTACAAGTATCAGAGCTTCATCGCCGCTCTTTTATAATAAATCACAACAGTTTCTATGCCACAAACGACCTCTTTCTATATCTTTAGCCATTTGAATCTTAAGTTCCTCAACACTGTTAAACTTATGTTCCTCTCTTAAAAATTCATAGAGATTAACGCGAAGATAATCACCATAAAGATTACCGTCAAAATTGTAAATGTATGTTTCAACACCCATCAGCGGTCTATCGGAATTACCGGAAACCGTTGGTTTACACCCTATATTTGTAATTGATGGATACTCACATCCCATATAAAACACAGACGAAAAATACACACCGCTTGGCGGAAGAAGCTTGTTTATATCCGGCAGCAAATTTATGGTGGGCATCCCCAAAGTCCTGCCAATCTTGCGTCCGTGAACAACTTCACCATAGAAAAAATACGGATAAAGAAGCATTGCATTTGCTCTTTTTATATTTCCATACTCTATAATATTTCTGATTATGCTTGAGCTTATTTCCACCTGCGTATCTTCGTTAGAAAGAGAAGCATCTTCAATTACGCATTCTTTATCCAAGTCAAAAATAAGCTTATCTAACACAACGCACTCAAAATCACTAATTTTACCCATTCTACGTAGCAATTCACAGTTTCCAAGGCCCTTATATCCGAAGCTGCAATCGTTTCCGACAATTACCGCTTTCATATTCATGCACTCCAGCAAATACTTTTCAACAAACCGTTCAGCAGGAATTGATGCCGTTTGCTCATTAAACGGGAACTCCACAAGATAATCAATATGCAACTCATCAAATATTCTTCGTTTTTCTTCGTTCGTCGTAATTACATTCCTGTCTTTCCCCATAAAAAGAGTTGAAGGGGGAACATCAAAAGTAAGAATTGCGGTCTTATATCCCTTCGAACGGAACTTAAACATTTCTTTAAGAATCATTCCGTGTCCCTTATGAACACCGTCAAACTTACCTATTGCCACTACCGTATTATCATCTATTTTAAAATTCAAATCGCCGGATATTATCTGCATAAGCCCTCTTAACCAATTTGTACAAAAATCGTTAATTACTGTTCAGTCCCTGACCGGTAACCCCAAATCCGTTCAAGACTCACTCGCAAGGAACATCTTTACCGGTTTAAATACACTCTCGCCATTAGGTAAGCTGTATATTCCGACAAATTTCCCAACCGATGAATATACCCTCACCGCATTATTCCTGCTAATCTTATCAGAATTAAGTTTAATCACACCACAATCTCTTTCCACACCGGGTATTGTTTCTTTAATTAATTCCTCAGCAAACATATTTCCATTCATAAGAAATTTGTCTGCTTCTTCACAAACTATAACCTTATCAAGTCCTGCAAAAACCATATCAAGTGAAACAACCTGCTCATCAATTCTGCCATCACGAACCAACTGCTCAATTTCAGATAACCAAAGAGCATCTTCAATAGTAAAATTGTCTACCCGTGTTCTTTTAAGACTTTCCATAGTTGCATAACAACCGAGCTTATTTCCTATATCATCACATAACGTTCTGATATACGTACCCTTAGAACACTTAACACGCATCGTCACTATCGGAAGTCTGATTTCAAGTATATCGATACCGTAAATCGTTACAGGTCTGGCTTTACGTTCAACAAAAATTCCCTTACGTGCCAAATCACACAATTTATTCCCATTAACCTTCAATGCAGAATACATAGGCGGTACCTGCATGATTTCACCGACAAATTCCAAGACCGTACTTTGTATTTGATTCTCACTGACATTTACATCTGCCTCTGAGACAATTTCCCCACTCATATCTAAAGTGTCAGTCCTGACACCAAGACGCATTGTTGCCACATATTCCTTACTTTTGTCGGTAAGATATTCGCATAATTTTGTCCCATTGCCAAGACACACGGGCAATACTCCCTCCGCATCCGGATCCAGTGTGCCCGTGTGACCTATTTTTCTTTGTTTAAGTATTCCGCGCAGTTTAGCAACTACGTCAAAAGATGTATAGCCCTTTTCTTTGTATATGTTAATTATTCCATCCATTTGATCTAATCCTCACCAAACAATTGCTTGGCTATTTCTTTGGAAAGATTATTAATTACGTCATGAGACGTTCCGTTCATTTCAACACCCGCTGCCTTAGCATGACCGCCACCACCAAAGGCAGTAGCAACCTTGGCAACATTAACCATCCCGTTAGATCTCATTGAAACTTTAAATTGCTGTGTTCCGATTTCATACATAAAAATCGCAACTTCCACGCCCTTTGTATTCTGAAGCTGATTTACAATACCTTCAAAGTGTTTTGGAAGCACACCGTAAAACTCCATTGTTTTTCTGTCAATCGTACTCACAATACACTTGCCGTCCATAAACAAAATACTTTCAAGCAAAGCACGACCAAGAATTTGATTTTGCACATAGGTCTTCATGTAAAATGTTTCCTGAATAATCTTTGGGCCGTCAAAATTATATTCCACCAGTTCGCCAACAATCCGAAAGCTTTCGCGGCTCATATTGCTGTACTGGAAAACGCCCGAATCATGGACTATTCCGGTATATAAACATTCGGCAATGCAATCATCCATATATTCCCTTTCAAACAAGGAATACAAAACCTCGCAGGTTGAAGATGCAAACGGATGATTCTCATTCACATCTGCAAATCCGCTGTTTGACTCATGATGATCTATGCAAAGTCTCTTTCCTGCCTGTTCATAGTACCAAAGAGCATTTCCGAGTCTGTCAAGTGAACTTACATCCACAGTAACAAACACATCATAAGGCTCACATGGTGCGAAATCATAAGTCAGTTCATCATACCCCTTAAGATATGAAAAAATTGTCGGTGGATTTGGCTCCATATATACAACAATTTCTGCATCCTTAAGCGCATTCTTAAGATAGAAATACAAAGACAAACAAGAACATATACAATCACCGTCAGGACGTATATGACCTGTAATCGCTATTCTTTTGGCACTTCCGATTTCTTTAAGAAGATCCATAACAAACCTCCAATCTATTTCTCTCCCTTGTCATTTCCGCAAACATCATCAATCATCTTGTTCATATAGATTCCGTACTCAGACGATGTGTCCGATAAAAAGAACAGCTCAGGAGTGTTTCTTAAATTCAAATTAGATGCCAATTGATGGCGAAGAAAGCCTTCGGCAGATTTAAGTCCGCGTAGAGTATCCTCTCTCTTTTCTTCATCGCCTAACACCGAAATCCAAACCTTACAAGTTTTAAGATCCGGCGCAACCTCAACATCTGTCACGCAAGTCATAGGAGCAATACGTGGATCTTTTATTTCTCCACGTATCAAATTTGATAACTCCCGCATAACTTCCGAATTAATCCGTGTATTTTTAATACTATTCTTTCTCATTATCTTGGAACCTCAACCATAACATATGCTTCGACAACATCCAACTCAGCAAAATCATTAAATTCCTCAAATACAAGACCACATTCAAATCCCGACTTAACTTCCTTGACATCATCCTTAAATCGCTTAAGTGAAGCAAGCTTGCCTTCATAAATCTGCTCACCTTCATGTGTAATTCTTACACTGCAACCACGTTGAAAAACACCATCAAGCACATAAGAACCCGCAATATTTCCGACTCCGGATGCTTTGAAAATCTGACGAATTTCGGCATGACCAATAATTTTCTCTTCAAATACAGGATCAAGCATACCCTTCATCGCAGCTTCAACATCTTCAATTGCCTTGTAAATAACGTTATAAAGCCTTACATCAACACCTTCTGTTTCTGCAATATTCTTGGCAGTCGCATCAGGACGTACATTAAATCCGATAATTATTGCATTTGAAGCAGAAGCAAGTATTACATCAGATTCATTAATAGCACCAACACCACCATGAATAACCTTTACAATTACTTCATCATTTGAAAGCTTAACAAGTGATTCCTTGACAGCTTCGACAGAACCCTGAACGTCTGCCTTAATGATAAGATTAAGTTCCTTAAGATTACCTTCTTTAATCTGAGTAAACAAATCATCAAGCGACATTTTGGATTTAGTATCGTCAAGAAGTTTAACCTTATTCTGTGAAATAAATGTCTGTGCAAAGTTCTTCGCTTCCTTATCATTGTCAGGTGATACAAAAATCTCACCCGCATTGGGAACGTCATTCAAACCAAGAATCTCTACAGGTGTTGAAGGTCCTGCTTCTTTTACTCTCTTACCGTTATCGTCAATCATTGCACGAACCTTGCCATGGCAGGCACCTGCGGCGATAAAATCACCGACTTTCAAAGTACCCTTTTGAACAAGTACAGTCGCAACCGGTCCGCGCCCTTTATCAAGCTGTGCCTCTATTACAAGACCACGTGCTTTACGTTTAGGATTCGCTTTGAGTTCAAGAATATCGGAGGTAAGAAGAATCATCTCAAGAAGCTCCTCAATTCCCTCGCCTGACTTAGCGGAAACAGGAGCAAATACAGTACTTCCGCCCCAATCCTCAGGAATCAAATCATATTCGGAAAGTTCCTGTTTAACTCTGTCAATATTTGCACTCGGCTTATCTATTTTATTTACGGCAACAATAATTTCTATACCGGCTGCCTTGGCATGATTAATTGCTTCAATAGTCTGCGGCATAACACCATCATCGGCCGCAACAACAAGTATTGCAATATCCGTAGAATTGGCACCACGCATACGCATAGCAGTAAATGCTTCATGTCCCGGAGTATCAAGGAACGTGATTTTCTGTCCGTTTACATTAACAACATAAGCACCGATATGCTGCGTAATACCACCGGCCTCACGATCAATAACTCTGGTTTTTCTGATTGCATCAAGCAATGATGTTTTACCGTGGTCAACATGTCCCATTACACAAATAACAGGAGGACGTTTAACCATCTTATTTACATCTTCTTCCTCTTCCTTAAGAAGTTCCTCTATAACATCAACAACTACTTCCTGTTCACAAAGTATATCAAATTCAACCGCAATTTCTTCTGCCTGTTCATAGGAGATTTCCTGGTTAACAGTAACAACTTTACCCTGAAGGAAGAGCTTCTTAATAATGACTGCCGGTTGCACCTTCATCTTATCGGCAAGATCCTTTATGGTAAGTGTTGCCGGAAGTGTAATTACTTTAATTTTTTCTTCTTCCTTGATTTCCTTTGGCTTCTCCGTCGGTCTTTCAAGCTTAACGGTTTTAGCACCCTTCACAGGTTTTCCTCCATGGAAACCGTCTTCATTTAAGAAGTTTTGATTTTTCTTATGCTTGTCATTATTCTGACGACGCTTATCTGAATCATCACGACGATTTTCTTTGCCTGCACCCTTTTGATCTGTGCCAAAAGCAATACTGACATTTGTTTTGGAATTGTTATCCTTTCTGTCAAAATTCCTAAAGCCACGATTATCGCCCGAATTCTTTGTATAATTATCACGTTCTCTGTTGCCTGAGAATGAGTTTACCCTTTCAGAGTTCTTTTCTCTACGTTCGCCATTTCGTCCGTTATCGCGAGAAATATTGCCATTGCTCCTGCTATCAGAAGAAGGATTTTTCGCAACATTTTGATTCTTTTGAACATTTTCTTTAACGTTAACTTTGCTTGTTTGATTGTTCTGCCCTCCATCATTATTAACACCTGTCGTTTCAGCAACAGGAGGAACAGCCGGTTTAACAACAGGCTTAATTATCGGCTGATTTACCGGTTTCTCCTCTACATGATTCATCATAACATTGGCAGTTCTCGGAACATTAGGCTTAATAAGCTTTTGCGGACCCTGCGCTTTAAATCCGCCCTGACTCTTATTAGCCATACCGGGCTGTCTGTTTTGAGCATTACCTGTTGCCATCTGATTCTTATTTGTGTAATTACCGCCGGTTTTTCCGCCATGCTGACTGTTATGCGGATTACTTACAAAAATCAAATTGGATTTTTTCTTCTTGACCGGATTTTCCGCACTTTTTTCAGCTTCGGCAGTTACGACCTGCTTATTTTCCTGTGGTTTTAAATCATTCTTTGAAGAATCGACCTTCTCCTTTGATGCACTCATTTCTTCAGTGCCGGCGGCCTTAGTGCCGCCCGTAAACTCCGTTCTTACTTTACTCTGTAAATCTTCCTCAATAGATGACTGTGCAGATTTACCCTTTTCACCAAATTTATCCAAACACGAAATAATATCTTTGCTTGAAACGCCTAATTCTTTTGCAAATTCATGTATTCTCATTTTTGCCAATTAAAACACCTCCGTTGGTTTACTGCTTTGATCAATGATTTCTAATATTTTAACCGCAAATCCTTCATCCGTCACAGCAAGTGAAGCCCTGAATTCTTTGCCTATACAATGTCCAAGTACTTCCTTTGTTCCATAAAGTACAATCGGCACACCGTAAAAATCACACATATTCAAAAATTGTTTTCTTGTATTATTCGATGCATCAGATGCCACAATAACGAGTCGTGCGCTTCCGTCTTTAACACAATTTTCTGTCATGAACTCGCCACTTTTCACTCTACCTGCTTTCATGGCCATTCCAAGCATCTGCAATGCTTTATCAGGTTTCACTCTTCACGCCTTCCAGTAATTCTTTTGATAATTGATTTGCAATTTCCTTCGGAATAGTGCATTTAAAACTCCTCTGCAGACCTCCCTTGCCAAATGCGGCGGTAATACACTCCTCGCATTTGCAGACATAGGCACCTCGACCTTCACAAACATAATCATAATCAACTAAAAATCCTTTAACATTCTTAACGATTCTTAGCAATTCTCTCTTGTCTTTAATTTGTCTGCAACCGACACAGGTTCTCCTAAGAGTAACGTTCTCCATGCAAAACTTCCTTTCTATGCTTCCGAATCAGACTCTGCCTCGAATTCCTCCGCACCTTCTTCGTCATAATATTCATCATCATCGTCGTCGATATAATCTTCAATTCTAAATCCGGGAGCATCCTTGGCCTGAGTTTCAGATTTAATGTCAATCTTAAATCCTGTAAGTTTTGCAGCCAATCTTGCATTCTGGCCTTCTTTGCCGATTGCAAGCGAAAGCTGCGAGTCAGGAACTACAACCTTTGCAGTTTTCTCATCACCATCAGCAATAACAAATACAACCTTTGCCGGAGACAATGCATTTTCAATCAAAATACCCGGGTTCTCATCCCAGTTAATAATGTCAATTTTCTCACCACGTAATTCATCAACAATTGCATTTACTCTTGCACCATTCATTCCGACGCAAGCACCAACGGGATCAACATCAGGATTATTTGACCAAACGGCAATCTTTGTACGAGAACCTGCTTCTCTCGCGATCGCTTTTATTTCAACAACACCGTCATGTACTTCGGTAACTTCCGATTCGAACAAACGCTTAACAAGTTCCGGATGAGTACGGCTGACAAGAATTCTTGGACCCTTAGTTGTGTCCTTAACTTCGTATATATAAACTTTGATACGATCGGTAGGTTTAAGCTTTTCAGATTTAACCTGCTCATTTTCGGAAAGAATCGCATCCGCTTTTCCAAGATCAATGCTTATATTCTTACCTACATATCGCTGAACAATACCTGTAACAACATCTCTTTCCTTACCAAAGAACTGATTGTAAAGAACTGCACGTTCCTCTTCTCTGATTTTCTGAAGAATTACATTCTTTGCATTTGCTGTTGCAATTCGACCGAATTCCTTTGATTTGATATCAACTTCTATTTCGTCACCGACTTTAGCTTTCTTATCGATTACAATTGCATCGCTAAGTGAAATTTCAAGAACCGGATCCATTACATCATCCTTGCTTTCAACTACATTTTTCATAGCATATACTCTGAAATCACCTGTTTCACGATTAATCTGTGCCATCATGTTATCTGCCTTGCCGAAATGATTCTTACATGCCTGAATCAACGAATTCTCAATGGCGTCAAACAATGATTCTTTGCTAATTTCTTTCTCCTTCTCAAGACTGTCAAGTGCCTCTAATAATTCCTTATTCATTTCCTTCCTCCTAATGTATGTGGGTTAATATCATTAAAGAAGCTTTCGCCTCTTACAAATCAATTGTCAAATTTACTTTAGCTATATCATTTCTTAAGAAATCCCTCTCGATTCCATCAGAAACAATCACAAGCCTATCCTTTGAAAACATCTTCAGTTCTCCGGTAAATTCCTTCATTCCTTCAATTGGCTTATATAACTTCACATCAATTGACTTACCGATAGAACGTTCAAATTCCTTATCCTTTTTGAGTGTCCGGCCAAGTCCCGGTGAACTCACCTCGAGAATATATGCATCCTCTATAAAATCCAGTTTATCAAGTTCATCTGAAAGAAATCTTGAAACCAGAACACAATCATCAATAGTAATTCCATCTTCTTTATCAATGAACACACGCAAATAGTAATCGGGACCTTCCTTTACATATTCAACGTCCCACAACGAAAATCGCTCACGTTCAAGAATGGGCATTACCAATTCTTCCGTTTTACTCTCATAATCCTTCTTCGCCATAAAATACCTCGTTTTATGCCTGCGTTTTAAAAATACGCCGGACAAACTTTATCTTTTACTGAATAAATAAAAGTGGACTTCTGCAAGTCCACTTTAAAACACAACCATATAACAGAAAACACTATACCACCGAAACAACAAATATTCAAGGGGTATTTTACTTTCGCACATCAAACAGCCACGGATTTTCCAGAAGATAATCAACCGTTCTCTCCACAGCTTCCTTAATAGTGAGCTTTGGTTCAAAGCCAAGACTTCTGATTTTGGCGGTATCAAGGAATATAAACGGTGAATCGCCAACCCAGCCTCTCTTACCACCGGCATATTCAAACTTCGGTGCAAGTCCCATTCTGGCTGCAATATATCCGGCAGAATCTTTAACCTCGCAATATTCATTAGTTCCAAGATTAAAAATATTTACTCCCGTATCAGAAGAGTTGATTGCACAGAAAATAGCATCCAAACAATCCTGAATATATAAATAGGATTTTCTTTGATGTCCGTCACCGAGAATAGGCAGTACCTCCTTGTTCTCCTTCAGTTTCTTTACAAAATCAAAAACATGACCATGTGGATAACGTTCGCCTAAAAGCGAAACAAATCTGAAAATATATCCCGTAAATCCATAACCTTCGCAATAAGATGAAATTAAGCCCTCGCCGAAAGTTTTGGATGCCGCATACAGTGAAGTCTGAATCGGAAAAGGTGCGTCTTCCGGCGTCGGAAACACTTCAGGCTCTCCATAAACAGATCCGGTTGATGAAAATGCAATTTTCTTAATTCCGTTTGCACGCATTGCTTCAAGAACAGATAACGTTCCCTGTGCATTTTGTTCAAAAACATAATTCGGATGTGCAAGATTATCCTTAATATCAGCATTAGCGGCAAAATGGAAAACAAAATCACAACCATTCATTGCTTCCGTCATTTTTGTAGTGTCCAATATATCGCCCACAATAAGTTTGAAGGCAGAATTTGTTTTAGCGCCATCAAGAAATCTCTCCACGCCTGTTGACATATTATCATAAGCTACGACTTCGTTTCCCATAGAAAGAAGCCTGTCAACCATACTTGATCCGACAAAACCGGCACCACCGGTAACAAAATATTTCATACGATTCCTCCTTTATAAATACAAATTACAATTAATCAACCCAAACGTTTTTATATTACTAATCATGTATAATCTTGTCAATTTTCTTTGTAATAATAATCAAATCCAACGATGCCCCACTATATAAGTACCTATTATAGAAATCACTATTTTCGTACAGTCACTAAAAAACATTTCACCTGGGATTCACTCCCTATCATTAAGAAGGCACACTTCAGTCTGTGATAAACTTTATAGTATTTCAAATTATATTTCAACATAATTAAGGAAAAATATACTTCGTAAACTTCAGCTTTTATCATGAAAACAAAAAATCGAATGTCAGTCCAACCTATGGAATGAGGGACATTTCGAACTAAGCTATGCAATGTTTGTTATTGCATTTGCTACTAAAGGCTGATAAATTTATGTATAGTTTGTTTTTATATCTAAACAAGCAAAAGATTTTGACCGAAATAAATAAAAATCATATACAAGAAGGTGAAAAAATGAGTAGACTTGAAATTAACGTTCCGGATAAAGCGCAGACTGTTCTGGAAGCGCTTTACAAAGACATGGAAAGAAGAATTGAAAGTTCTCCGTTTGGCTTATGTCCAATAGATATGTCAAGAGCTTTTCTACGCATGTGTCATGCACAATCCTGCGGAAAGTGTACGCCTTGTAGGACAGGTCTTGGGCAGGTTGCAAATCTTATGGATGACGTTCTTGAAGGACGAGCTACAATGGAAACATTGACACTTATTGAAGATACCGCTACAACAATACTTGAAACAGCGGATTGTGCTATCGGATATCAGGCGGCAGAAATGATACTTAAAGGATTAGATGGTTTCAAAGATGAATATATCTCTCATATTAAGAATCACAAATGTACCTGTTCCTACAAAACTCCCGTACCCTGCGTTTCATTATGTCCTGCCGGTGTTGACATCCCGGGATATATTGCACTTATAAGAGAGGGACGCTACGAAGATGCGGTAAGACTTATCCGTAAAGACAACCCATTTCCTTCTACCTGCGGTCTTATCTGCGAGCATCCCTGTGAGGCAAGATGCCGCCGTAATATAATTGATGATGCAGTAAATATCAGAGGTTTAAAACGTATGGCATGCGAATACGCTCCACACGTACCGGCACCTGTACCTGCACCTTCAACCGGCAAAAAAATTGCAATTGTCGGCGGCGGTCCTTCCGGATTATCTACCGCCTACTACTTACAGCTTATGGGACACGCTACAACAATATATGAATCAAATGACAAACTTGGCGGAATGCTTCGATACGGTATTCCTTCATATCGACTTCCCAAGGACAAGTTACAGAACGACATTGATGTAATTTTGCAGACCGGAGTAAAAGTCAATTACAATATAACGGTCGGCAAAGATGTGACTTTTGAAAAACTCCGGAAGGATTACGATGCTCTTGTAATCGCCATCGGTGCTTCAACAGATAAAAAACTCGGAATTGAAGGCGAAGATTCCAAAGGTGTTGTTTCCGCAATATCTTTCCTTAAGGAATGTGGAAGCGGCCAGGGTGAATCACTTGAAGGCAAAGAAGTCTGCGTCATAGGTGGCGGAAATGTTTCAATGGATGCCGTTCGTACAGCAGTCAGAAAAGGTGCTAAGAAGGTTAGTATTGTATATAGAAGACGGCGTGAAGATATGACAGCTCTTAGAGAGGAAATCAATTCTGCCGCCGAAGAAGGAGTGATTATGCAAATTCTCAAGGCTCCTTCCAAGATTGAAACAGACGATTTAGGATGCGTCAAAGGATTATGGGTTACTCCTCAAATGATTGGACCAATCAAAAAGGGACGTGCATCCGTAAGAGCAACCGGCGAACCTGATTACATGATTCCGTGCGATGTTATAATAGTCGCAATCGGACAGGACATAGTATCTGAGCCATTTGCCAAAGCCGGTGTTCCTGTCAGTGATCGCAACACTATTCTTTCCGATTGCTTCGGTGCCTTTCCAAATGTACCCGGAGTTTTTGCCGGCGGTGACTGTGCGACAGGTCCTGCCACAGTTATAAGAGCAATTGCCGCAGCCAAAGTTTTAGCCAAAAACATTGATGAATATCTTGGCTTTGACCACGAAATATCTTGTGACGTAGTTGTACCCTCCCCCAACATCTCAGACCGAGAACCTTGTGGAAGGGTAAACATGGAAGAACGTCCAAGTTGTGAACGAAAATGTGATTTTGCCGGGGTTGAAATGCCCATGTCTGAAGCTGAATGCCAGCAGGAAGCCGAAAGATGCTTAAGATGCGATCACTTCGGCTACGGAATATTCAAAGGAGGCAGACAAGTACAATGGTAAATTTAACAATAGACAATAAAAAAATTTCCGTGAGCGAAGGTACTACCATTATGGATGCTGCCCTTGCTGCCGGAATCAGAATTCCAAAACTTTGTTTTCTTAAAGACATTAACGAAATCGCTGCCTGTCGAGTGTGCGTTGTCGAAGTCGAAGGCAAGAACAAATTAATTACTGCCTGCAACAATAGTGTTGAAGAGGGAATGATCGTATATACCAATTCAGCCAAAGTCAGAAAAAACAGAAAAACTACGGTTAAATTAATTCTATCGCAACATGACGGAAACTGTTCTTCATGCGCCCGTAACCAAAATTGCGAACTTCAGAGACTTGCCAAACAGCTTAATATTCAGATTATTCCATACAACAAAGAGTTGGAAACCCGTAATTGGGACAATCAGTTTCCACTTATAAGAGATTCCAAACGTTGCATCAAATGTATGAGATGTATCAATTTCTGCAGCAAAATTCAGGGAATGAATATATGGGATGTTGAAGGAACCGGTTCACACACTTCTGTGAATGTGGCTCACAATCAATGCATTAACGATTCAAACTGCGCACTTTGCGGTCAGTGTATTACTCACTGCCCTGTCGGTGCTTTACGTGAACGTGATGATACAACAAACATTTGGCATGCAATTGAAGATCCTGATATTGTAACAATTGTTCAGGTTGCACCTGCCGTCAGAACTGCATGGGCAGAATTTCTTGGTACGGATGATGAGCACTCCACAATGGAATACTTGATTGATGCCTTACGCAAAGTTGGATTTAATTATGTTTTTGATACAACATTTACAGCCGATTTGACTATTATGGAAGAAGGAAGTGAATTTATCAAACGTTTCAGTGAAGGCGATACAAAAGATATGCCGATGTTTACTTCCTGCTGTCCCGGATGGTTACGTATGTTGAAATCCAAATATCCCGAACTTGTTTCAAGATTATCAACGGCCAAATCACCTCAACAGATGTTTGGTGCCGTTATGAAGAGTTATTTTGCACAGAAAATCGGCATAGACCCCAATCATATATTTACGGTATCCATTATGCCTTGTCTTGCCAAGAAAGATGAAAGTCAAATGGCCTTCGAATACAAGGACTACAGTGGACATGATGTTGATGCGGTTATAACCACAAGAGAACTTGTACGTCTTATCGAAAACTCAGGAATTGATGTTTTCTCATTGGAAAAAGGAAAATGCGACAATCCAATGTCGGATATTACCGGCGCCGGTGTAATCTTTGGTTCTACAGGCGGTGTAATGGAAGCAGCACTCCGCTCCGCATATTTTCTTCTTACAGGTGAAAATCCCGACGTTGAAGCCTTTAAAGATGTAAGATCTTCAATAGATGTTGACGGATACGTTGAAGCCACTTACAAAATAGGTGATTTAAGTATATCAACCGCTGTTGTAAACGGTCTTGCCAATGCACAAAACCTCATTGAGAAACTGCTCAACAAGGAAGTTCATTATGACTTTGTTGAAGTAATGGCATGTCCCGGCGGATGTGTCGGTGGCGGTGGACAACCTATACATGACGGTGAAGAATATGCTCCAAAACGTGCACCAAAATTATATGAACTTGACAGGGATATGCCTCTGCGATTCTCACATGAGAATCCGGCCGTCAAAGCAATCTATGATGATTTCTTCGAAAAGCCGAATTCACATTTAGCCCACGAAATACTTCATACCGTTCATCATACAGATCACTTTTAAAAAAGTCAGGGGCATTTGCCCCTGACTTTACTATTTTAAAGCATATGTAAGTTTTACCGTAATCGTTGCGGTTTTCATTCTTGAGCTTGTATCAAGGCAACCGTCATAGGAATACGAACTCGCACCTGTATTCATTGCCGTAATTTGAAATACCCCCAAATTCGAACTTGAAAGTTTACCAACCTTAGCACCGGCTTTGGCAGCCATAATATCAACTCTTTGTTTTGAATTTTCGGTTGCCTTTTCTATTAATTCAAGTTTAAGATCATCAATTTTGGTGTAGTAGTATTCGGGTGCCGAAGATGTAAACTGTATACCGGAAGCCAGCAAACTTGAAATATTTGTAGAAACCGCTTCTACTTCATCAAGATTTGATGAACTTACCGTTACCGTCTGACTCAACTCATAACCATCATATTCATAACCTCTGTAATTTCCGTTTTCATCATAAATATCTCTTGTAACATGATTGATATTTACTGAGCTAAAGGAAATATCATTTTCACTGACACCGTTTTCTTTCAAAAACTTCTTTACGGAATCAGAATCCTTTTTAATCTGTCTGTAGGCAGCTTCCGAAGTATCCGCCTTGGCAGAGAAATCACCGCGCCAAACAATTAAATCCGATTCAAAATCCATGCTGGAACTACCCGTAGCGGAAATTGAATGTTCTACGCCCGAACGGAAATGCGCAAGTCCCCATCCAAGTGCAACCGCTGCTGCCACAATACACAAACCAACAATTAATGCAATTACAATATTTTTCTTTTCCTTCATTTTCATTACACTCCTATCACTTATTTAAATTCATCAGAATCACTCCGTTTTAACCATTCAATCAACCTCTCACAGGAATCATATCCCACAAGTTTCATTCCGGCATATTTGTTATTCGAAGCCTGTATGGCATCAATAACCGGATTCATAACAATATTGGCTGTTACGTAAATCAAGTCGGCATCCTTTTCGAAAAGATATTCAAGCGCTGCTTTATAGGCATTACTATCATCTGCCGGTTTAATCTCGGTTATGACTTTTACTTTTCCCTTCGTCTCCGAATCAGATTCTGCCAGTTGCTTAAATTTATCCGCGAACCCACTCGCACGTACATAAGCCGTTTCTACATTTGCATGCTGAATAATTCCCACTATATATTCTTTTGAATCGACAATATCATCTCTCACGGCTTCAAATGTTTTTACTGCCGCAAGTTCGGCATTGGCGTAGTTATCTGCTCTTACACATCCGACAAGCGGGTTGTAATCGGATGCCTCTATATTTTTCAAATCCTCCTCATACAATCCCGAATCATATTGAATCGCAGGAATACCATTATCATTAAGTTTCTTAAGATATTGCATGAAACCGTCTGCAACCGTTGCTATCCCAATTCCAACCGGATCCTCGGACAATAATGATTCCGCCAGTTCAAGTTGTTTGGGAAGAAATGACGATTCTTCCCTCTTAGGTCCCCTGCAAATTACCCTGTATCCATGTTCCTCTCCTGCTGCCAGCGCACCTGCCTCAACATCATTCCAGAAATCCGCTGCCTCTGATTTCATAAGAATACAAATTGTTTTCTCATTGCTACCGGAGTGAATTCCATCAAAAGCAATTGTTTTGGTTCCTACCAAAACAAGAAAGAGAACCATTACAACCGATAGACCAAGACTCACAACTCTGGTTACAAATTCTTTCTTTTCTTGTTTTTTTGTTTTCTGCAAATTGAATCTCATTTTACGTTTTCTTTCGATAAGTACCGAAGCAACAACGACAATTCCGCTAATTGCATAAGTCACATATGTAGAATTAATACTTATGTTTAACCTTGCCAAGGCAAAATTCAATCCGCTTCTGATCACAACAAGCATAACGGCACCGATTGCACTGCCAAAAACATTTGCCATTCCGCCATGTGCCAGAGTACCTCCTATATAAACACCTGCAATCGCATCCAGCTCCATTCCGTTTCCTGTTGCTACAGAAACCGTAGCAAAAGAAGCGGCCCAGAAAATTCCTGCAATACCTGCAAATGTTCCGGAAATTATATATCCGATACATTTATACAAATCAACATCAACACCTGATATCATTGTTGCCTGCTCATTACTTCCGATTGAAACAAAATACCGACCATATTCCGTTTTTCTGAAAATAAAATAAACAATAAGTGCAAAAAATATAATCCATATAACCCCCGTAGGAAAACCATTATAATTTGAAAACAACTGATTATACCAGCAATTCGACGGATAAAGAATCTGTGGTTTCCCGGCAAAAATGGCAGAACCGCCGCGCACAAACATCATACTGCCAAGTGTAACAATAAATGGCTGTATTTTGCACTTTGAAACAATCAAGCCGTTTGCAGTTCCAACAATTGCCCCAACAAGAATCATCACAGGAATAACACCAAAAAGCGGCATCCCATCACTATATAATTTGCCGGCAATGGTTGCCGAAGCAATACACGTGGTACCTATTGAAAGGTCAATCCCACCCATAGAAATCGGAATAAGTACGCCAAGGGTCATAATTGCATAAGGCGCAAGACTCTGACTCATACTTAAAAGATTATATCCGGTGATAAAATTAGGATTAAACATAGTAAAAACAACCGCCAGAAAAATTGTAATCACTCTATTAATGCTCAAATCTCTTGTAGCCCTACGTGGTGAAATCATATATCTGTAAATTTGTTCATTCGTCCCTCCCCGTTATAATACCCATTATTTTTTCATTTGACGCTTCGCTAATATCCAATTCCCCGGACACTTTTCCTTCATTCGTCACAATAATGCGATCGCAATTTTCAAGTAATTCATCCATTATGGAAGAAATAAGAATAACTGAATGACCATTTGAGACAATATCTTTGATAATTTGAAAAATCTCATCCTTCGCACCTACATCAATACCCTTTGTAGGCTCATCAAAAATCAGAATCGGAAGATTCCGAATAAGCCACCTTGAAACAATTACCTTCTGGCAATTCCCGCCGGACAATGAAGTTATCTCAGCATGTGGACCTGAATACTTTGTTTTTACTCTGGCATTGTAATCCACGGTATCCGTAAGCATTTGTTTGTCATCAAGCCACATACCTTTTTTATATTTATGTAAACTGCTGATTACGGAATTCCCGATAATCGATCGATTTTGTATCATGCCCTCCAGATTTCTATCCTCAGACAAATAACAGATTCCATATCTTGCCGCATCCTTCGGTGAATTAATTTTGACCTGCTTACCATTAATAAAAACAGTTCCCGATAATTTCGAATCTATCCCGCAAACAGCCCGTGCTGTTTCGGTTCGCCCCGAACCCACAAGGCCTGCCAATCCAAGAATCTCACCCTTTTTTAAAGAAAAACTCACTCCTGAAAGTTTCGTCTTCGTAGAAAGATTCCTAACTTCCAAAACTGTCTCAGCATTTTTCAGGCTTTCATTTGTTTCCTTCCTGACAGAGATAATCTCCCTGCCCGCCAGAAGCCTTACAAGTTCATCCTCAGAAGTATTTTCCCCTTCAAGTGATTTAACATACTTACCGTCCTTCATAACGGTAATCCTGTCTGCAATTCTTATGATTTCGGACAAACGATGACTTATATATATAATCGATATCCCCTGTTCTTTTAAATCCGCAATGATTTTAAAAAGGCTTTCCGTTTCAACATCATCAAGCGCCGTAGTCGGTTCATCCATGACCAAGAGCTTAATATGAAACGTAAGAGCCTTGGCGATTTCCAGTAATTGAAGTTCTGCAACGCTCAATAGCCCCACATAATCCGTAGGCAAAATCTCTGCACCAACTCTTGCAAGATACTCTCCCGCCAGTTTTTCCATTGCAACATCATCAACAAAAATTCCGTTTTTTATTTCTCGTCCAAGAAACATATATTGCGCAACCGTAAGTTCGGGAATCGCCGACAATTCCTGATGGACCATGCTTATTCCGATATCCGATGCCTTCCATTTCATTCCCGGCACAAATCTACTGCCGTCAAAAATAATTTCACCACCATTAAAGGGAATTTCACCGAACAAAACTTTCATCAGGGTTGATTTACCGGCTCCGTTTGCACCAAGTAAAGCATGAACTTCACCTTGCTTTACTTCAAGTGAAACTCCATCCACTGCTTTTGAAGCGCCATAATACTTTTCGATATTGTTCATCTCCAAAAGATTGTTCATCTTACACACACTCCGTCATCACAATTTCCCAAAAAACCAACAGGAAACATACCGACAAGTTACTGTTTGCTCCCTGACCGATAGTAAATCAAACAACTACTATTATATAATATCGAACCATTATTTCAACCCGCTCCACAAATCTGTATGGTATAATGACAATGATGTCTTTTGACACTTAATTACTTTTTTAGTGAGGTCATTCTATGAAAACCAAATCATTAGCCCGAAAACTTTTAATACGATGCATAGTAATTCTTATGATTGCATTTTCGCTTTTTTTGTCAATTACATACTATTCGGTAAAGAAAGTGATTAACGAAGATTGTATCAATTACGCCAAATCAATTCTATGGATGTATTGTGATACCGTCATGTATCTTTCTTCGGAGCATAACATACCTATCGACCTTGAGCATCGTGAATATGCCAAATTAGTCAGCGATTACGTATGTCAATGGCATAATCTTGACTATGCATTTATGTGCATACCTGATATTGAAAACAATACGGTACAATATATAAATTTGTCGTATTCTTCAAATGCCACCGAAGATGAGCAAAACACTCTTAAGAACTATACTGCAAACAAACCGATTCCTTACAACATGTCAAGCGATGAAATCCGTATGTTAAACGGTGAAATTCCTTATTCCGTCATTAACACCCAGACTACGCTCGGCAAACAACTTGAAGTATCAACCTATATAATCGATGACTACGGAAATGTAATAATGGCGGGAGTTGACATGTCTTACGCCGAAATTACAAAAACAATTAACACCTCTTTTCTAAAGAGTGCTCTGTTTTTGCTTGGGATAATGCTGATTCTTCTCATATGCGTTTACTATTTTCTTAAACGTGACGTGCATATCCCCGCACGAAAAATTGCCGATCGCATGGATGAGTATATTGTGAACGGAACTCTTAACAAAAATAAACTCGAAGTAAAAGGCAACGATGAATTTGCAAAGATTTGTATTGCTTTCAACAATATGACCGATGATATTTCGGAATATATCGAAAGCAATCACAGGCTTTTGATGGAGAATAAGCAAAAACAGGTTGAAATTGATATTGCGGGTAACATCCAACAGGGATTACTGCCATCAAAAAGCTTAATTCTTGATGATTTTAATATCTTCGCAACTATGATTCCCGCCAAAGATATCGGTGGTGACCTTTACGACTACTACCCTCTCGACGATACGAAAACACTAATCGTTATTGCCGACGTCTCCGGAAAAGGTTTTCCCGCATCAATTTTCATGGGAATTACAATGACTCTGTTTAAACAATACGCCAAACTCGGATTAAGTCCTGCTGAAATATTTGAATACTCCAATAATTCTCTTTCCGAGAAAAACCCTAAACTTATGTTTACAACCGCATTCCTTGGAATATATGACAATAACACAAGAACTTTAACTTACTCAAATGCCGGGCACAATCTTCCGTATATCATAAGTGATGATGTACATAATTTGTCGGATGCTGTCGGCTGTATTCTCGGTGTATTTCCCGATGAAAAATACGAAAATGCAACCGTTGAACTTAAGAACGGCGATATCATATTCTTATATACAGACGGAGTAACCGAAGCCCGAAATAAACAATCCAACTTCTTCGGTGACAACCGGTTAAAGGAATGTCTTACCTCCTACAAGACCACTACCGGAATAGATATTGTTGAATATATGCTCGAAAAAATATCGCAATTTTCAAACGGAGAAGAACAAAGTGATGACATTACGATGCTTTCGCTGGTAACAAAAGAATGCTCAAGAATGATTCTTAAACCTGATGTGCATGAATTTACGATTATCAAGGAAAGAATACTGGCTGCCGATATTTCACACGAACTCAAATTGAATCTGTGCGTTATTGCAGAGGAAATATTCACCAATATTTGCAATTACGCATTTAGTGAAAGTTTAGATTCCAAAAAAGAGCCCCCGGAAATTTCATTCTATTTTGAACATTCATACAAAATTGTGTTAGAATTTATTGACAACGGAATTCCGTTTGACCCTACCCAAAATGTCAATGACGTTGAAGATTACGACATTGACACCACGATTGGCGGATTAGGACGTTTCATTGCCTTTTCGATAGCGGATGATGTAAAATATGAATTGAAAAACAATAAAAACACTTTAACACTAACCAAGTATTTAAAGGAGGTATAAAATGAACATTAATAAAATTTGTGACGGGAACAACATAACAATAAAACCGGAAGGGTGGCTTGATTCAATTTCTTCACCGGAACTCGGAGAAGTTTTTGATAGTATAGATTCAGCCGAGAACATTACTCTTGATTTCGACGCAATTGAATACATAGCATCCTCCGGTGTACGTCAGCTTGTCGCCGCACACCAGAAAGCCAAAGAATTGGATGCATCACTTTCGATAATCAACGTATGCCCCGAAGTAATGAATATTATTAGCCTGACCGGCATTAATAAAAAAATGAATATTATACCGAAAAATTCCGATACTTCAAACTGATTATAATGTATTATACAGTATATGCGTGAAGGAGAATCAATGACTATGTCACTGCTCAGTCACTGACCTGTTTAATATTATGATGGGAATCGTTCACCACATTCTTTCGAACATCGAAATTGTCAGGAACGATTCCCACTCAAATTATATTCACCGGTAAATATCCCCATTCTATAGGTACTTTCCGATATATATAGAACTTTGCCATTATTATATCTTTACTCCATTTCATCCGGCATCAAAAAATCCTGAGCACATACACAACAATATTTTAACACGTTTTCCGATTATTTTTGCTGCAAACATTTTCACCGCATCAGGAATGAGATAGGGAACAACACATACCATCAAAACATTAATTATTCTCTCCCTCGTGAGCGGCATTTGCATAACAATAAAAAACCAGATTGTTCCAATAAGATAACAAATGATTGTTCCCGATACGATCAAAAGCATCTTTGTCCTATCAGATACATTTCCCTTTATTCTTTCATATCCCCGGATTAATCCGGTCATTGCAAAGAAGCCGCATATATACCCTCCTGTCGGGCCAACCAATACCCCCACTCCGCCTCTAAATCCGGCAAAAACAGGCATTCCGATAATTCCCATTAATAAATAAATAATTAATGAATATGTTGTTAATCGTCCACCTATTACCCATATTCCAAAATATATCGCAAATGTCTGAAGTGAAAACGGAATAATCCCCGGTATATTTATCCATGCGCAAATCATAATAATAACCGACATAATTGCCGTGTATGTCATTTTTCTAATCCTCGATGAATAATACAATATTTGCTTCTCCCTATGATAGTTTCGAATTGAATCCTGATAACAGATATTCTTCAATCGATGAATGAATGTATCACATATTATTGTCGCCGTTTTGACTTATATCTTCATTCATTCTGCTATTCAGCTATAAATTTCATAGCTGTCCGGCCAGGCCCGACATATTAATGACAGTCCGTATTCTTTTGCAAGCAGCACTGCATCCAAAGTTGGGACAGCCTTGGTAATCAAAAATGGGATTCCTGCTCTTATAACCTTCTCTGCCATGTCAACCGATATCCGTCCGGTGGTAAACACCGCCGTCTCAGCTACATTTATTCCTTCAGCATACAAAAATCCTATCACTTTATCCAGAGCATTGTGACGGCTTAAATCCTCACAGGAAAAAATCAATTTTCCTTCATAAAACAGATAACAGCTGTGCGTCCCTCCGGTTGCCCTGTGCAACTCTTTATCTTTAGCGAAGCAATCTATTATTCCAAACATTTGAGATTCAAGCAACCTATATTCCGCAGGTTTATTAGAAATCCTGTTTATTTTTTTAAGCGGTCGATTTGTTTTCCAAAAACTTCTATTACCTGTGCAGGAATTCTTCTGCAAATTCATGGCATTCTCCAACGGAATTTCCAAATCTGCCAGAACTCTGACCTGCCTACCGTTTTCACAAACGGAAATGCTTTCTATACCTTCAGTACCTTCACAGATTCCCTCACTTATCATGTATCCCAGAACCAGATAAGACAGATACTCCTTAGAGCACATCAGACTCATTATTTTATCTTCATTTAAAAATATATCCATCTGATGCTCATTTATCATCAGACCTTCAGTTTCCCTAACTCCGCCTTCTCTCAGAATCTTTTTTACCGTAATTTTACCGATTACATTTTCTGTATGTTCACTTTTATCGTAAATTCTCATTTATCGCCTGCTACTCTCTTAATCTATGGCTATCTGTCAAATGCTTATAGTTCACTATGCTTTACTTTCGTTAGAAAGAAGATTAATTTTTATAAGATAAAACATCATCGCCGAAATAACCTAATGACAACAGTCCGTTTAATACTCGTTCAAGATAATCGCTATCCGGCAATACCCACGAGAAGCCTAGGCGATATAAGATGTTTGTAGTGAATTTGTTATCTGTCTCAACACCATGAACATCCGGACGGTCATTGGTCATAAGTCCCTGAAGCTTTTCATTAATCCCGGAATCACCTAACATTCTGTAGTAATCGGCGTAATATTCCTCATCCGATACCGGTGTGATTGTGACACCACATTTGTTAGCGGCCTCAATAAGTTGCCACTCATCAAATCTGAATCTGGTATCTGCATTGAAGGCAGTAAATTTGTCATTGGTTCCCGCAAGAAGAACAACCGCCTTTGCAGTCATATCAACCGGTGAAAAGCTCATTGGATCTGTAGCATGACTTATCGGAGCTTTACCAATAGTCGCAAATCCTCTCACAGCATTCAGGAATGCATTTGTTTCAAGATTAATCTGGAATTCACCGTCTCGCTGACGTCCCATAAGATTTCCAACGCGAATAATCTTACCCCTCATACCATTCTTAACAGCTTCTAACACCTTAAGCTCTGCATGATATTTGGAAATACTGTATTTATTACCCATATCGTCTACAACAAAAAGCTTGTTTTCGTATGCCTTTAAGCTGTTTCTGTATGTTTCTTCCGTATGTGCACCCGGAATTGAAATAGTTGAAATCTGAACAAATTTTGCATCTTTTGCCTTTGCGACTTTGATCATATTCTCAACACCGCCAACATTTATTCTTTCCAGAATATCATCTGCGGCATAATGTTTTACAATAGCAGCACAGTTAATTATTGTATTGATTTCATAATCAGCAAGCAAATCAATTACATCATCTGTAATATCTGCTTCAACAATTATTATGCGTTCTCTAATAACATCCTCATAAAGCTTATCAAAATAATACATAAACATACTCTTAAGTCGATTTTCTGCGGATGTGAAAGTGCCTCGTCTAATCAAACAAATGATTTTGCCTTCGTTTCGGGCAATCAACTCATCAAGTACATGTATACCCAAGAAACCTACCGCGCCCGTAAGAAGAACATTTCCAAGAGGTTCACGCTTAACTTCTCCGGCATACTCCATAGTATTGTACATCAACTGTTCCGGATAGTCGGAAACAATATTCGAAGCATCGGATTCGGCAGTGATTTTTAAATTATCCTTCCTGCTTCTAAGGATTGCCTCAGCCAGCATTTCCGGCGTTGGATTATCAAAGATATCCTGATATTCAACAGTCATGCCCTTTGACTGGAGCTGCATAATAATCTTTGAAGCTGAAAGGGAGGTTCCTCCCTCTTCAAAAAAGTTGTCATCAGCATAGAACTCATCAAACCCCAGCACGCTTCCAAACATATCGCAGAGTTCCTGCTCCAGTGATTTTTTAGGTGCTTTTCTTACTTTATTCTTCTTTACACGCTCTACTTGCGGCAAAGCCTTCTTATCTATCTTTCCATTTGGTGTAAGTGGCATTGCATCCAACTGTTTCATCACATCCGGAACCATATAGTAAGTCAACTTGCTCTTTAAGTATACAGTCAGACTTTCAATATCCACTTCTGTGCTTGCAGTAAAGAAGGCTACAAGATAATCTTCCGAACCGTTATTGCGAACTACGACTTTACATGTATTAATACCTTCAAAATCGCAAATCGTCTTTTCTATTTCATCAAGTTCCACTCTGTAACCGCGAAGTTTAACCTGGTTATCCATACGTCCACCGAATTCAAGCTCGCCATCCATATTGAATCTTGCAACATCACCGCTTCTATAAGCCCTTATTCCATCAATTTGTGTAAATACTTCAGCATTTTTTTCAGGAAGGTTAATATATCCTCTTCCGACACCTTCACCGCAAATCAGAAGTTCTCCCGTTGCATAAAGTGGCATTTTGCGCCCGAATTTGTCAATAATGTAGAGCTTATAATTTGATGCCGGTCCACCAATTGTAATCTCTTTGGCATCTGTAATATGCTTTGAGCTGGCAGAAACGGTACATTCTGTCGGTCCATAGGCATTCACAATATATATATCGGGGGATACGCTTATTAGCTTTTCATACAATCCCGATGGGAATATTTCAGCACCAACCATTATTGACTTTATGCCGCGAAGAGCTTTCTCAAAATACTCCATTCCAAGCATATTCATAATAAATGATGGTGTACATGCCATTACTTCAACACTGTTTTCTACCATCAAATCCGTCAATGATACCGGATTATGTACCTCTTCTACTGTTGCAACAACTACAGTCTTGCCATTACATAATGGCAACAGAATCTCAATAATATGAATATCAAATGAAATAGAACCCAAGGCGATACCTATTTCACCCCCATTTTCATTATTGAACATATCCTTTGCAACGGCAAAAGTCTGGACAAAGTTCGAAAGACTATGATTCTCAATCATTACGCCCTTAGGCGCACCTGTTGAACCGGATGTATAAATACAATAAGCCAATGCATCTGCATCCGGGATATCCTCCGGATTATTTGCCGGTGCATCATTTTCAATATCTTCAAGTGTCAAAACAACATACTTTTTATCATTGGTAAACAGGCTTTGTTTATCTTCTTTTATCTTATCGGTCGTAAGCACTATTTCACTTCCTGAGTCTGATAAGCAGAAATCAATTCTGTCATCCGGATATTCCGGAAGTATCGGTAGAAAAGCACCTCCCGCCTTTAATATTCCCAGCTCGCATACAGGAATATTAGCATTTCTGTCCAATATCAAGCCCACTATGGAATCTTTGGTAACTCCCATTTTCATTAGTCTTGCTGCGATAAGATTTGCCTTATCGTTAAGTTCTTTGTATGTCAGCTTCTTACCGGCGGAAATAACTGCCGTCTTATCCGGGTTTAGATTTACCCACTTTTCAAAAAGCTTTGCCGCGGAAATGTTTTCATAATCCATCTTAGTATTGTTTACCATTTCCATGTGGTTGACTGCTTTCTGAGACAGGATTTCCACTTCCTCGGCACGTTCTTTTACAGCAAATTCTGCAAGAACTTTGTCAAATACTTCCAGGAAACTTTCGATAAAGACAGAATTATACAACTCACACTGATACTCCGCATTCAATTCATATTTGCCGTCTTTTAAAAATACGGTAATTGTTATCGGTGATTTTGCCGTAGTCTGAGTCAAGTGAACAAATTCTGTTTTCTCATTGCAGAAAGTATCAAACAAAAATTCACTTCCCTGATAAGCAAATAGTATGTCGGAACGAATTCCGTAAGCTGCTGATATTTCCGCAAAGGAATAAATATCATTTGACATACTTGCAATAAGCTGGTTTTGAACATACTTAATCATTTCCGACACTACAATACTTCCATCGGTGTGAACCAAAACAGGAAGAGTTTTTACCAGCATTGCTATGGATGAAGAAAGCCTCGAATCATTTCTACCATTATAAATTGTTGTATATATAGCATCCTCGAAATTACCAAAAAAGCTCAAAGTATATGCAAATGCGGCATTAAAGTACGCATTTGCAGTGAAGTTATTCTCCTTGCAATAATCAGTAATTGCTTTGACCGATGAATCGGCAATGCGTGTTGCGAATCCCGCACCCGTCTTTGACTTTTCCGGAGCTTTCGGCGGCATACATTCCGGATCACATCCTTTGAAAATGAAATCATAATGTTCCTTCGCCTGTTCATACTGCTTAGAATTACGGGCTGCTTCTTCATCAAGAGCAACTTCATATCCGCTATAACGCTCTTTAGTAAGCTTTTCCCCTTCATATGCCCTTCCGATGTCAGCCAGAAGAATATTTTCCGACATACCATCAGAGACAATATGGTGAAAATCCATAAACAGATAATTGCCGTCATTTGCTTCATATATCGCCACTCTGTAAAGTGGTTCTCCCAAAAGCCTGAAAGGTCTTATCAACTTTTCCGACGCAGGAATTGTATCACACTTGATACGATCTACAATTGGCTTCTTTTCATCATTTCGTGTTGCTCTTATTTCGCCCTCGGCATTGGCAAAAAGTGTTGCCTTGGTGTATGGATGAGCATTAAGCGCCGCTTCTATTGCATCACAAAGTCTGTCAATATCAAGCTTTTCGCTCAACTTCATCATTAAAGGAATATTATAGGTTACAGTATCCGGATTTGAACTGCACTCAATATAGATTCCCATCTGAGTCTCGCTCAAAGGATACTCCTCTCTAATCTCATATTCTTCCTGTATTTCCACACTATCAACAAACTCAGCCAGTCGCTCTACTGTACTGTGTTCTCTAATATCCGACACCCTAAATGAAATATCGAAAGCCTTATCAAGTTCCACATTAAGTCCTTCACGATCTCCCGGAATGTAAAGATTTGTTTCAAACTCTTTGCGAAGTCCTTCAATCTTCTTTAGTCCTTCCTCAAGACCTTC
>JAZLIP010000110.1:0-11715 GCA_045617445.1 Lachnospiraceae bacterium
TTCAGAGCCATGCAAAACTGCTCAAAATATTTTGCTTGCAAAGAATATTATGAGCAGTTTTATATGGCGAAGTAACAACATGAGCAAAAGAAAAGCCTTGAAAAGGCGATTTTGCGAATGGTGTTCTGAATAGTTACAATAGTTTTAGATAAATTTAAGCCTCTTCATTGTAAGGGGCTTAAATTGTTACTGACATTGACCACTGAATAGTAACCTTGAATTTACATAACATTTACGTGTTTGTTTTATAAATTGTTTGAGGCGGAATAGAATGATAGACAGAAATCAAATACTTTCTTTTAATCATTATAAGAAGGGAAAAGCCTATACCGGAAGCCATACCGGAATGAGATACCGAATTGTAAAAATGAAGGGCGAGAGTGAAGATGATAATGAACGATTTCTTGTTGAAACGTGGCCGGAGCCTTACTGCTATGAGAAAACCAAGAGAGAAAAAATAAAGGAGCAGTTTTTCCCTTTTACCGAAGAGGGATATCTTGATGTGTTGAAATATCTTAATGATATGATTGAGGAATACGAGGCATATAAATTGCGCAATTAGCTGTTAATGGTCGCTAATTTTATGATATTGGGAAAAATTGAGTTGACATAATTATTTTGATAGGTTTAAAATGTTTATGTGTCTGAGGGGACACAAATTTTGAGTTTAAATAATTAAATAGAGAGGGGTATGATTATGAAATGTCCGTTTTGTGGCCATGAGAACACTCGTGTAATCGATAGTCGTCCTGCTGAGGACAATAATTCTATCAGACGTCGCCGGGTATGCGATGAGTGTGACAAGAGATTTACAACATATGAGAAGATTGAAACAATACCGTTAATTGTTATCAAGAAAGATAACAACAGAGAAACGTTTGATCGTTCAAAAATTGAGGCCGGTGTGCTTAGAGCGTGCCATAAAAGACCGGTTCCGATAACTCAGATTACACAATTGATTGATGAAGTTGAAACTGAAGTGTTTAATTATGAGGATAAGGAAATACCAAGTGATGTAATTGGTGAACTTGTAATGAACAAACTTAAAGATATTGATGCGGTTGCTTATGTAAGGTTTGCATCCGTTTATAGAGAGTTTAAGGATGTTAATACATTTATGGATGAATTGAAGAAAGTTTTGGAGTAATTAAAAAGTTGTTGCATGTTTTGCAACAACTTTTTAAATTCAAAATAAAATATAAAGTTCACGTAATGTATTTTTCTTTTATTGTGAATTGTGACGAATATAGTTCTTACATTGTAAATATTAGTTGACTTTGAAAAAACTCATGTATACAATGTTCTCAGTTGGGGGAACCCGTGAAAATTTAATACTGAAGATAGGAGATAACACAGGATGAGAAAAAGGATTGTAGCGTTTTTATCAGTGTTACTTACACTGACTATTGCACTGGGCGGGTGCTCAGGCGACAAGGCAGGGGAATCTTCAAAGATAGTTGTTGGAATACCACAAGATCTTGAAGATAGTCTTGACCCTCACAAAACAGTGGCGGCAGGAACTAGAGAGGTATTGTTCAATATGTATGAAGGCTTGGTTAAGCCGGATTCGGATGGAAATATTATTCCTGCCGTTGCTGAGAAATACGATATTTCGGAAGATGGAAAAACATATACTTTTTCTATACGAACGGATGTCAAATTTCATAATGGTGATTTAGTTACGGCAGAGGATGTTAAATACAGTATAGAAAAAACTGCCGGTATGTTAGATGATGAATCTCTCGTAGCGGCTTTTTCAAATATTTCGGCTGTAAATATTGTCGATGAGCGTACTGTTGAAATTAAATTGAATGAGGCAAATGCAGATTTCCTTGCAGATTTATCGTCGACAAATGCATGTATTATTCCTAAAAGCAATGCTACGCCTGATGCAACACCGATTGGAACGGGACCATATAAGTTTGTTTCACGTTCACCTCAGGAGAATATTGTTATGGAACGTTTTGACGAGTATTGGGGTGAGAAACCCAATCTTAAGAACGTTGTGTTTAAGATCGAATCTAATGCAGATGCGATTGTTATGGATTTAAAGGGCGGTTCGATTGATATGTACCTTCATATGACAAATACCCAGATAACGCAGCTTGGCAGTGGCTTTACTATATATGAGGGTGCGATGAATTTGGTTCAAGCGTTATACCTTAATAATAAGGTTGAACCGTTTGATGATATCAAAGTCAGACAGGCAATGTGTTATGCAATTGATACACAGGAAATGCTTGATTTGACTTCCGATGGGAAGGGTTCACCGTTGGGTTCAAGCATGTTCCCGGCATTTAAGAAATATTTTCTTCCTGAACTTGCCAATATGTATCCAAAGAATGTTGAATTGGCAAAGGAATTGCTTAAAGAAGCCGGTTACGAGAACGGTTTTGAGATGTCAATTGTTGTTCCGTCGAATTATCAGCCTCATGTTGATACGGCACAGGTTCTTATTGAACAGCTTGCAAAGGTTGGTATTAAGGCAAAACTTAATCTGGTAGAGTGGAATACGTGGTTAAGCGAGACTTACACAAACAGAAATTATGAAGCTACCGTTATTGGCGTTGACGCAAGCAATTTGGCTGCAAATGCGATGTTAGGACGGTTTTACTCGAAAGCGGATAATAATTTTGTTAATTACAGTAACAAAGAGTATGATGAACTTTATCTTAAGACATTAACCTGCATAGATGATGAAGAACGTACAGCAATGTTTAAACGCATGGAAACAATTCTCGCAGAAGACAGTGCCAGTGTATATCTTCAGGATATGGCGGAATTTGTTGCACTTAATGATAGGTTCGAAGGTTATGAATTCTATCCGTTGTATATTTTGGATATTTCGAAAATAAAAGAAAAATAAGTTACTGGTCAGGGACTAAGCAGTAACAAAAATAAATCCAGGCGCAAGGAGGAAATTATGAAGTATATTGTTAGAAAAATAATCACCATGATTGTTACGGTTGTTATTGTTTCATTACTTGTTTTCCTTGCGTTTCAGGTTATTCCGGGAGACCCTGCGGTAAGCATGCTTGGAACAAGTGCAACCCAGGTGCGACTTGAAAAATTGCGCGAACAATTGGGAATTAATAGACCACTTTATGTACGCTATTTTAGCTGGCTGGCGGATTTCTTTTTTGGGGACATGGGCAAATCTTATTCCTATGGATCGTCCGTTAAAGCTATGATTGGTAACAAAATTCCAATTACGTTAACACTTTCTTTGATGGCATTTATTTTTATTGTTGTTTTTTCGATTCCGATAGGAATATATATTGCAAAACATGAGGATAAGTGGTTTTCACATGCAATTGATGTTATTAATCAGATTTTTATGTCGGTTCCACCATTCTTTATCGGTATTTTGCTGACATATTTTTGCGGTCTTATACTGCGGATATTTACGCCGGGCGGTTATGTGAGCTACGAAACGTCTGTTATTAGATTTGTGGGGTATTTGATTTTTCCGGCATTGGCCATTGCGATTCCAAAAGTTGCAATGAATATCAAACTTATCAAAAGTTCGCTTCTTAAGGAAAGTAAACTTGATTATGTGCGGACAGCATATAGCAGAGGAAATTCTACAAATGATGTTTTATACAAACATGTGTTGAAGAATGCCATGATTCCGGTTGTTACGTTCCTTGGGATGACCCTGTCGGATATTGTTGCCGGATCTTTGATTGTTGAACAGGTTTTTTCTATTCCGGGCATGGGAAGAATGCTTATTACTTCAATTTCTAATCGAGACTATCCTGTTGTACAGGCTATAATTGCAATAATCGCATTTATTGTAATTATTGTTAATTTTGTAGTTGATATTATTTATAAAGTTATTGATCCCAGAATGCGCTAGAAAATAGTGACTTTAAATTGGATTGGAGAAAATGTGGGAAAGAGTAGTATAAAAGGTAATTACAAATTAATATTTGGGATAACAGTCACATCAATTATGCTGTTGATTTCTGTGATTAGCATATTTTATACGCCTTATCCGCCGGAAATGATGGATGTATCTCTTAAGTTTAGCGGCGCATCTTTTGAACATATTTTAGGCTGCGATAATTTTGGACGGGATATATTCAGCAGAATTATGTCCGGTATAGGAACTACTATGGTGGTGGCTTGCGGTACGGTCTTTATAGGTATTTTCTTTGGAATAATAATCGGGGCGTTTACTGGGTACTATGGTGGTATGCTGGATGAACTGCTGATGCGAATAAATGATGCAACATTATCTTTTCCGAGCGTCTTGTTAGCGCTTGTTTTTGTCAGTGTTGTCGGAACCGGAAAATATAAGGTTATGATTTCTCTTGGAATTGTATTTATTCCGAGTTTTGCAAGGATTGTGCGTGGTGAATTTTTGAAATGCAAGAATCTTGATTATGTTAAAAGTGCAAAGCTGATGGGAGCATCAAATTTACGAATTATCTTTGTTCATATTTTACCGAATACATATCCTATTTTGCTGTCAACGCTTGCTATAGGTTTCAATAATGCAGTGCTTGCAGAAGCAAGTATGAGTTTTCTGGGCATTGGGGTGCAACCTCCGGATTCCAGTCTTGGCAGAATGCTCTCTGAAGCACAGGCTTTCTTGTTTATAAAACCCAGTTATGCAATAGCAATAGGTATTACGATTGCACTACTGATTCTTGGCTTTGTAATGTTAAGTGAGGGACTTGAAAAAAATGCTTGATGTGATTGATTTGAATATAGAATTTCATGATCATAGTTTACCGGAGACGGTTGTTTTTGATTTTGATCTTCATATGGATCCCGGCGAAATAGTTGGGATTGTAGGGGAGTCGGGATCCGGAAAAACAATGTCTGCGCTTGCTATTGCGGGACTCTTGTCTCGTAAAGACATGAAAAAACGTGGTCAGATTTTGTTTGACGGTGTTGATTTACTTAATTGTAGGCGTCAGCGATTGCGAGAATATCAGGGTAACGAGATTGCTATGGTTTTTCAGGAACCAATGACAAGTCTTAATCCGGTGAAAAAAATCGGATGGCAAATTGGTGAAAGTCTTCGAATTCATACGGATTTGTCTGAAAATATTATTGCGACAAAGGTTTTGGACGTGCTAGCAGAAGTGGAAATTGATGATCCTATGGAGGTTTTCTTGAAATATCCCCATGAATTGTCCGGCGGACAAAGACAACGTGTGATGATTGCTGCAGCTTTAATTTCGAACCCTAAGATTTTGATTGCCGATGAACCTACAACAGCACTTGATGTTACTGTTCAGTCTCAGATAATTGAACTGCTTAAGAAAATTAATAAACAAAAGGGAACTGCTATTTTGTTTATTTCGCATGATTTGAGTTTGGTAAGAAAATTGTGTACTCGTGTTCTTGTTATGAATCAGGGCCGAGTTATTGAAGCTGGCAGTACGGAAGAGATTTTTAATAATCCCAAAGAGGAATATACTCAAATGCTGATTTCGGCAATACCGAGAATGGAGAAAATAAATGTCAGAAATAAATCAGAATGATAGTGGGAATCTTTTGGTGGTTTCTAATTTGAATGTTTACCATAAGGTTAAAGCTGACAAGTACGGAATGAAGTATATTCGAAAACAAACGATTCATGATATAAATTTCCATATTAATGAAGGCGAAATTGTAGGTCTTGTGGGCGAATCGGGTTGTGGAAAAACAACACTTGCCAAAAGTATTTTGTCAATAATTAAAGATATTGACGGAACAATCAAATGTTTTGATGAAAGACCGCAAATGGTTTTTCAGGATCCGTATGGTTCCCTTAATCCGAGTAAAACGGTAGGCTGGATTTTGGAAGAACCTTTGAGGATAAAAGGTGGATTGACAAATGCCGAGCGCGATGAGAAAGTTCTGAAAATGTTGAAATGTGTCGGATTGGATGAACAATTTTTGAACAGAAAACCGGGAGAATTATCCGGCGGACAAAGGCAGAGGGTCTGTATAGCAGCGTGTCTTATGATGGAACCTAAGCTGATTATTGCGGATGAGCCTGTATCTGCGTTGGATGTTACTGTGCAGGCGCAGATTCTTGAGCTTTTGGTCAGAGTAAATCATGAAATGAACATTGCGATGCTCTTTATTTCGCATGATTTGAAGGTTGTATATTCAATATGTGACAGAGTGCTTGTGATGAAGGATGGAAGAATTGTGGAGCAAGGTACGGATGAAGAGGTATACCGAAATCCAAAACATCCGTATACGAAGCAATTATTGGAAGCGATAGATATCTCGGTTTGAGATTAATACAAATAGCGAATGATTTCTAATGTTTTGACGGTTGTTGACGATATATTTATTGCAATTGATTTTTAATAAAATTATAATGATGCGTATGGGGAACGATTGTGGAATATGTCTCAGATTCGGATGATTATCTCAGCGAGTGAGTCTTGAATTCTGCAATGGGAGTTGCATTTAAATGTTGATAGGGAGTGATGAGATGAGAATTAACGGAATTAATCATTATGAAGTATATTCCAAAGTAAGTAATTTGGAACAGCCTGATAGAAATGCCAAAATTGCTGAAAATCAGGAAAGCAAGAAAAGTCAGGAGAATCAGGAGCGTCAGGAAAGTCAGAAAAGTAAAGAAAAAATAGTGAGTGACGCGCAGCGTGTTGTTAATGAAACTGCTTCGGCTGATGAGGCTGCGAAACTTTTGACACAACGACCATTTGATTCCGTCGGCAGAGAGAGTGATATTCGTTCACTTGATATAGCGGCGGCTGTATCCGATATGCAGAAGGATCATGTGCTTGAACAATATCAGTATTTTGTTGGTGATGTAACTCCTTTTGAGAATACCGAGGATGGAATTGTGATTCAGAAATCATGATTTTAGGTGTTCGCGTGTGCTTTACTTTATGTTTAATGACCGTTTGCCTTGGCAAGCGGTTTTTTTAAGAGAATATTAAAAGCGGAGGTAGAAATTGTGAAAATACTCGTGATTAACGGACCTAATATTAATTTCCTTGGTATAAGGGAAGTGAATGTATATGGGAGAGAAGATTATGATTTTTTAAAACAAAAGATTATGAAAAAGGCTGCCGATGAGAATATTTTGGTAGAATTGTTTCAGTCAAATCATGAAGGAGCAATTATTGATAAGATTCAGGAGAGTTACTCAGCTAATACGGATGGAATAGTTATTAATCCGGGGGCTTATTCACATTACAGTTACGCAATTCATGATGCATTGACATCGGTTCCTATGCCCAAAGTTGAGGTTCATATTTCTGATATAGAAACACGTAAGGAAGAGTGGAGACATAGGTCGGTAACGGGTCCTGCCTGCAATAAGGTAATTAAAGGGAAGGGGCTTGACGGATATTTGGAAGCTATTGATTATCTTGTCGCTTTGGCCGGAAAAACGAGTGAGAATATCAAGTGACGCCGAATGTACTTCGGAAAGGTAAGAGAAAGATAGAGAAGCAATGAAAAATAAAGAAAAGAACAAAAAGAATTAAAAGAATTAAAAGAATTAAAAGAATTAAAAGAATTAAAAGAAAAGAACTAAGGATAAAAGAATAAAAAAGAAGAAAAATGAAAAAATGCTTGAAATTATATAAGGGTTAGTATAAACTATTCAAGGAATTATTACGTATGCATTTTAAGGAGGAATATTGTATGATATCAGCAGGCGATTTTAGGAATGGCTTAACTGTTGAGATGGACAATGGAATTTTTCAGATTATTGAGTTTCAGCATGTAAAACCCGGTAAGGGAGCAGCTTTTGTTAGAACAAAGTTAAAGAATATTATAAGTGGTGGTGTGATTGAAAAATCTTTCAGACCAACCGAGAAATTCCCGCAGGCACGTATAGATAGAAAAGATATGCAGTATCTTTACTCTGATGGGGATTTATACAACTTCATGGACGTAGAGTCTTACGAGCAGATTGCTCTTAATGCAGATACTATTGGTGATGCACTTAAATTCGTTAAAGAAAATGAGATGGTTAAGGTATGCTCCCATAACGGAAATGTATTTGCTATTGAGCCACCTTTGTTTGTAGAACTTGAGATTACAGATACAGAGCCGGGATTCAAGGGCGATACAGCTACAGGAGCAACCAAACCTGCTACTGTTGAAACCGGGGCTACGGTCTATGTACCTCTTTTTGTAGAGATGAATGATAAGATTAAGATTGATACAAGAACAGGTGAGTATTTGTCCAGAGTTTAATTTAAATTGATGACTTTGAGTGATAAGAGCTTCTCTTTTTGGGAGGCTCTTTATTTTATTCCTGTATATTTTCCTGCGTAAATAACTGAGGTATAGTATTTGGCACTTTTGCCGCCGATACGCTTGGCGTATCTTGATATCAGAAATATTGCTACCGGTCAGAAAACGGCAGTAAGGAAATATTAGTTTACGATTAGGAGAATTTTAATGACATTTGAAAAATTTAGTATATGTATCAAAGAATATTTGGAAGGAATTTATCCGAATGAAGAAGTTGTAATTAATCGAGTTACAAAGAATAACGGAGTGATTTACTCCGGAGTTACAATCAGCGGGGAAAATAGGAAAGTGTCACCGACGATTTATCTTGAAACCTTTTATGATATGTACCTTAAGGGGGATAGTTTAGATGATGTAAAGAAAAGAGTCAGGGACATTTACAGTAGTCGAAAGATTGATTACGATGTTGATTTTGGATTTTTTAATGATTTTGAGAAGGTTAAAGATAAATTAAAATGCAGACTTATTAATGTTAGCAGCAATGAAAAGTATCTTGAAAATGTGCCATATGAGAGATTTCTCGATTTGGCGATTGTTCCGTATTGCTATCTTGATGGAGAAGTTTTTAAGGGAAAACTTGGAGGGGGCTGCATTACAATTAACAACAATCATATTGAAATGTGGAATGTCGATGCAAATATTGTATTGCAGGAGGCTAAGAAAAATATGATTAAATTTGAACCGCATATAGAGAGCGTGTATACGGTTATTCGCAGAATGAATCCGGCATTTTGCAGCGAATTTGATGAAAATGATAACTCAAAACAAATGTATGTTTTAAGTGGTGATGTTAATCATGGAGCAATTTATATGACGGATGTGAAATTGCTTAAGGAATTCTGCGATAACATTGGAAGTGATGTATATGTAATCCCGTGCAGCGTACACGAAGTTTTGCTTGTGCCTGCGGAAAATCCGGAAGATGAATTGCTGCTTAATGAAATGGTTATCGATGTAAATAAGACTCAGCTTGAGCCGGTCGATGTATTGTCTGATCATGTTTACTATTTTAGTAAAAACGGTGGCTATGAATATAAAACTGCTGTTTAATGTACGTTTTTTGGCGAGTAAGTTGAATTGGTGAGTAAACATGAAGGTAACAAAAGCGTAATGTGCACGTGACGGGTCCTGTTACCGGGTTGACATTTTCGTTGATATTTTCCTGATGCTATGGTATGATTCATAGGTGTGAGATTTTTGGCACTCGTAGCTCAGGGGATAGAGCAGCGGTTTCCGGTACCGTGTGTCGGGGGTTCGAATCCTCTCGGGTGCACGATTAACATTTTGGTATCTTTAATGCTAGAAGTTTATGACATAGCCAAACGAAAGGAATTATAGATTAATGTCATCCAGTAAAGTAAAAGAATTTATAAAAGAACATACAATATATTTTGTTATAGGTGGTGTTTTCGTTGCACTTGTTATTGCTTTGATTGTGTTTATGGTAAGTCATAAAGGTGGTTCTGTCGATGCGGGTGAGAACTCGGTTGAATTACCCAAAACCAGCGTAGAGGTTCCGAAAGATAAATATTTGAAGCAGGATGAGAATTCAAATGTATATAAATTGATGTTTAGTTATTATTCTGCAATCAGGGACGGTGATGCGAATGCAGTTGCTGCTCTTTGCAATACATTGTCGGATACCGAAAGATACAGAATTGAAGAAAAAGCGAAATATTACAGTACGTTTTCGAATTTCAATGTGTACACAAAACAAGGTTTCGAAGAAAATTCATATTTGGTACTGGTAGAATTTGATATTACTTATGCAGATACTACTACACCGGCACCATCACTTGATTCTGTTTATGTTTGTACAAATGAATCAGGTGCATTGTATATTAATAAGGCTGATTTGACTGATGATGAAGAAGCGTATCTGCTTGAGTTGTCTGTTCAGTCTGATGTTGAAGAACTTATTGAGAATGTCCAAATTAATTATAATAAAGCGCTTGAGGGTGACGAGGCTCTTGCAACGTTGATTCCACAAATTGAGAGTAGCGTAAATGAGGCTGTTAAGGCTAAACTTAGTGAACAGCAGAAAGAAAATCAAACCGAAGAGGCTGAAATGGAAGCTAAAGCCCAGCAGGAGGCCAAAGATGCTTCGGCTACGACTGTAAGAACTACGGATAATGTCAATATTCGGGCATCTGCAAGTACTGATGCAGAGGCACTTGGTAAAGCATCTACAGGTGATACATTTAAGCGATACGAAGAAATGGAAAATGGATGGAGCAAGATTGATTATAATGGCAAAGAAGCTTACATTAAATCTGAGTATCTTGAAACTGTAGGTGGTGCTTCTTCGGAAGGCGGAGACTCTTCAGATGGTAACGGTGCTTCTTCGGAAGTTGCTCAATCCGGCGGGAAAATTACTGTGACCGAGAACGTTAATGTACGTGAAAGCGCAAGTGAGACTTCCAATAAGCTTGGTGTTGCTTATCGTGGAGATCAGTTTGAACTTATTGAGAAAAAGGATGGTTGGTGTAAAATAAAATATGATGGAAAAGAGGCATATGTTAAAGCCGATTTTGTAGAATAGTTGTCCGAAACGGAGATTGTTCTTTGAAGAAAGTGTACATGTTAGTTCTGTTTTGTTGAGAATATGTATACGTAATTTGTGTTGATTGTAAATTTTTTCTTGCAATATGTTATTGGTGGTTATATAATTTTTTTGCGTGACAAGCGTCGTGATAGCTAGTTGGTGTTGTTGCGGCGCTTTATTAATTTAATTTTTACTTTAAGGAGGATATTTACCATGTCATATGTAGATGAGGTATATGCACGCGTTGTTGAACAGAATCCTGCACAGCCGGAATTTCATCAGGCAGTAAAAGAGGTTCTTGAATCACTTCGAGTTGTAATTGAAGCAAATGAGGAAGAATACAAGAGAGATGCTCTTCTTGAGAGAATAACTACTCCTGAAAGACAGTTGCTGTTTAGAGTTCCCTGGGTTGATGATAAGGGACAGGTGCAGGTTAATAATGCATATCGTGTACAGTTTAATTCAGCAATCGGACCTTATAAGGGAGGCCTAAGGCTTCATCCTTCAGTAAATCTTGGTATTATTAAGTTCCTTGGTTTCGAGCAGATTTTCAAGAATTCACTCACAGGACTTCCTATTGGCGGAGGTAAGGGTGGTTCTGATTTTGATCCCAAGGGAAAATCAGACCGTGAAATTATGGCATTCTGCCAGAGCTTTATTACTGAGCTTTACAAATATATCGGTGCAGACACTGACGTTCCTGCAGGTGATATCGGTACCGGTGCTCGTGAAATCGGATTTATGTATGGTCAGTATAAGAGACTTACAGGATTATACGAAGGCGTTCTTACAGGTAAAGGATTAAGCTACGGCGGTTCTCTTGCAAGAACACAGGCTACAGGTTACGGTCTTATTTATTTCACAGATGAAATGCTCAAGGCAAAACGAAAGAGCCTTAAGGGTAAGATTGTTGCTGTTTCAGG
>JAZLIP010000111.1:0-8337 GCA_045617445.1 Lachnospiraceae bacterium
ATGGGTGAAGTAAGAATAGCTGATGATGTTGTTGCAAACATTGCGGGAATTGCTGCGATGGAGGTTGAAGGTGTTGCATGTACGGTAGGTAATATGTCTACTGAACTTATGAGTAAGATGGGAATTAAGACGCAGGTTAAGGGTGTTAAGGTTTCTATTTCTGAAATGTCTGTTAAGATTGATATGGCACTTATTATGAAATATGGTTACAATATTCCTGTTACAAGCAAGAAAGTGCAGGAGAGAGTTAAGTTTTCGGTTGAAAATATGACCGGACTTGAGGTTGTTGATGTTGGAATCAGAATTTCCGGTATTGATATGTCAGCTCAGGGGTAATGGGAGTTTAATATGACTAGAGCAAAGATAAGAGAACATATATTTAAATTGATTTTTCGTGTGGAATTTAACAGTGCTGAAGAAATGGAACAGCAGATAGATACGTATTTCCATGATGTCGAGACAGATAATATCTGCAATGATGAGACAAAAGGGAGAGCTAATCTGTTTTCGGAAGACGAAGAAGAGTATATTAAGGACAAATTTGATAACATTTTTGCTAAACTTGATGAACTTGACGACATCATTAATTCTAATTCAAAGGGCTGGGATTCTTCAAGAATAGGTAAGGTTGAACTTGCAATTTTGCGTCTTGCGGTTTATGAAATTAAGATGGACGATGCAATTCCTGTTGGCGTTGCAATTGACCAGGCGGTTGAACTTGCCAAGAAATATGGCGGAGATGATTCAGCTTCCTTTATAAACGGAATTCTGTCGGGAGTTGCCAAGGTTAACAGTAATTAGGATTATCATGAAAAATGCTTATTCTGTAGGACAAATTAATTCATATATAAAAAACATGTTTTCGCAGGATTATTTGCTGCGCTCTGTTTATGTTAAAGGAGAGGTATCGAATGTGAAATACCACTCCTCAGGTCATATTTATTTTACCATGAAGGACAATGTAGGAACGCTGCCGTGTGTTATGTTTGCAAGAAAACGCGCGGGACTTGGCTTTATCCTTAGGGATGGTCAGCAGATTGTGTGCGGCGGTCGAATAGAGGTTTATGAGAGAGACGGAAAATATCAGCTTTATGCCGAAGATATTGTTCTTGATGGTGAAGGTCAGTTATATGAACGATTTGAGCAGTTGAAGCGTGAACTTGCAGACGCAGGAATGTTTGCGCCGGAATATAAACGTGAAATCCCCAAATTTGTGCAAACTCTTGGCGTTGTAACTGCACCTACGGGTGCGGCAATACGTGATATAATAAATGTCAGCAAACGTAGAAATCCATTTGTTCAGATTGTTTTGTATCCGGCACAGGTTCAGGGTGAAGGAGCTGCCGAATCTGTTGCAAGGGGAATCGCAACCTTGTCTGAAAGAAGAGTGGATGTAATAATTGCCGGACGTGGCGGTGGCTCAATAGAAGACTTGTGGGCGTTTAATGAAGAAATTGTTGCAAATGCGATTTTTAATTCGGAAGTTCCGGTAATATCGGCGGTTGGTCATGAAACAGATACAACGATAGCGGATTTTGTGGCTGATTTACGTGCACCGACGCCTTCGGCAGCCGCTGAACTTGCCGTTTTTGATTACAGACTGTTTGTTGAACAATGCAGAAGTATACAGGATGATTTACAAAGATCAATACTGCGGATACTGTCTGATAAAAAGAACATGGCAACAGGATACCGGTTAAAGCTCGAACTCCAAAGTCCGATGATGAAGGTACGGGAGTACCGAAATGTGTCTGCAACCATGAATGATAAGTTAAAACGTATTATGGAAAATAAGTTAAAGCAGAAACGACATGAGCTTGAGATGCGAATAGAGAAATTAAATGCGCTATCCCCGATTTTGAGGTTGAATTCAGGTTATGCATTTGTTGAGAATCATACCGGGGGAATGGTGAAGAGTATTTTGGATGTGGAAATTGATGAGAAGGTTAAGCTTCATCTTAAGGATGGAGTGATTGAAGCAATTGTTACCGATAAGAAGTCTGTGAGTGACAGGTTGGAGATAAGCAATGGCTAGACGTAGTAATGATAAAACAGAAATGGAAGAAAGTAAGGATATGACTTTGGAAGAGGCATTTACAGCACTTGATGAGAAACTTGATGCACTTTCGGAAGATATCCCGCTTGAACGTGCTTTTGAACTTTACAAGCAGGGAATGGAATTGCTTAAATTGTGTGATGAGAAAATAGACAAAGTTGAGAAACAGGTGTTGGTTCTTAATGAAGAGGGTGAATTAGATGAACTTTGAAGAAAAATTGGGTGAAAGAATTTCATATGCAGAACATGAAGTTATTTGTCATGGTGTCCTTAAGGAAGAAGGATACCAGAAAACAGTACTTAGCGCTATGAATTACAGCGTTCTTGGAGGCGGTAAAAGATTACGTCCTGTATTTATGAAGGAGTTTTATGAATTGTTTGGCGAGGAACATCCGTGTATTGGTGAATTCATGACTGCGTTGGAACTTATTCATACATATTCTCTTGTACATGATGATTTGCCGGCAATGGATAATGATGAATACCGAAGAGGCAAGAAAACAACGCATATTAAATATGGTGAAGATATGGCAATTCTGGCAGGTGATTCTTTACTGAATTATGCGTATGAATTGGCTGCCAAGTCGTTTGATAAATGTTTGGACGATGCGAAGCTTCTTCAAAGAGCCGTAAAAGCAATGAAGGTTCTTACGTCGAAGGCCGGTATATATGGCATGGTGGGTGGACAGGTTTATGATGTTGAGGCAGAGGATAAAGGCATTGCAATGGATGAAGAAAGCCTTTTGTTTGTGTTTAAACTTAAGACGAGCGCATTGATTGAAGCGGCTATGATGATAGGTGCAATCCTTGGAGGGGCATCCGAGGCAGAAGTTAAAATAGTCGAAGAGATTGGTGAAGCAATAGGAATTGCTTTTCAAATTAAGGATGATGTGCTTGATGTTGTTGGTGACGAGAAGCTTCTTGGCAAGCCGGTTGGTTCGGATGCTAAGAATAATAAGACGACATATGTGACTCTTTTTGGACTGGAAAAAGCAGAAGAGGATGTTAAGAATTATTCCAATAGAGCAATTGAATTGCTGGATTCATTGGAACTTGATGCGTCGTTTGTAAAAGAATTGTTTGAGTATCTTGTTATTCGCGAGAAATAGTATTATATACCGGTAACAAAGGAAAGTTAGAAATATGGTGCTTGAGAAGATAAATACTGCTAATGATATAAAGAATATTCCGAAGGAAGAATATGATGAGCTAGCTCAGGAAATACGTAATTTCCTTATTGAGAAAATTAGTGTTACAGGTGGACATTTGGGTTCAAATCTTGGAGCGGTTGAACTTACCATGGCACTTCATCTGGTAGCTGATTTGCCTGAGGATAAGATTATTTGGGATGTGGGACATCAGTCGTATACACATAAATTACTTACTGGTCGTAAGGAAGGATTTGAACAGCTTAGAAAATACGGCGGTATGAGCGGATTCCCCAAAAGAAAAGAAAGCGATTGTGACTGCTTTGATACCGGGCACAGTTCGACGTCTATTTCTGCCGGCCTTGGAATTGTTAAAGCACGTGATTTACAGGAAGCGGATTATACAGTTTTTTCGGTTATCGGTGACGGTGCTTTGACCGGGGGAATGGCTTATGAAGCTTTAAATAATGCATCGAGACTTGAAACAAATTTTGTGATTGTTCTTAATGATAACAATATGTCAATTGCTGAGAATGTAGGCGGCGTTTCAAAGTATTTACGCAGCATAAGGACTGCCGATGCGTATAAAGAATTTAAGGTTAGTCTTGAACACAGACTTAACAGAATTCCTCATTACGGGGAACAGGTTGTTGATACACTTAAGAAATACAAGAGTGGTTTTAAACAACTTGTTGTTCCGGGAATGTTTTTTGAGGATATGGGCATTACATATCTTGGACCTGTTGACGGGCACGATATTAATGCTATGGTTAAGCTTTTTAAAGAAGCGAAGAAAATTGAAAAGGCAGTAATTGTTCATGTTATTACAAAGAAAGGTAAAGGTTTTCTGCCGGCAGAGCGTCACCCTGCAAGATTTCATGGCGCCGAACCTTTTGATATTGAGACGGGATTGCCTTCAAAGAACAGAGCAAAAGCAAATTATACGGATGTGTTTTCTACGGTAATGACTAAACTTGGTGCGAGAAATGAAAAGGTTGTTGCAATTACTGCGGCGATGCCTGACGGTACCGGGCTTAAGCGATTTGCGAATATGTATCCGGATCGTTTTTTTGATGTTGGAATTGCCGAGCAACATGCAGTTACTTTTGCAGCAGGTCTGGCAGCAGGTGGTATGCGACCTATTGTTGCAGTATATTCGTCATTTTTGCAACGGGCCTATGACCAGGTTTTGCATGATGTTTGTATACAGAATTTGCCTGTGATTTTTGCAATAGACAGAGCCGGTCTCGTTGGTTCGGATGGAGAAACTCATCAGGGCGTTTTTGATATTTCATTTTTGTCGTCTATTCCGAATATGACGATTATGGCACCAAAGAATAAATGGGAATTGTCGGATATGGTTAAATTCGCCGTAAACCATGACGGTCCGATTGCGTTGCGATATCCAAGAGGTCTTGCCTATGATGGTCTGAAGGAGTTTAGAAAACCTGTTGAATATGGCAAGTGCGAAGTCATTTATGAGGAGAATGATATTGCACTTTTGGCACTTGGAAGTATGGTAAAGACTGCCGAGGAAGTCAGAGCGACACTTAAACAGATGGGCTATCCTGTAAGTCTCATAAATGCGAGGTTTGCCAAGCCGATTGATACTGATGTGATTGATGAAATAAGTAAGACGCATTCACTTTTGGTTACACTTGAAGAAAATGTTAAGTGTGGCGGTTTTGGTGAAATGGTAAGAGATTACGTTTCAGATCACAAGCTTCCGGTTAAGATATTGATTATTGCATTACCTGATGATTACGTAGAACATGGTAATGTTGATATTTTGAAAAACGAGGTTGGCATTGGTAATGAACAGATAGTAAAACGTATAATATCCGCGAATGTCGGATGTGAAAAAGAGGATTAACGACAGTATGAAACAACGATTGGATGTAATACTTGTTAATAAAGGTTATGCGTCATCCCGGGAAAAGGCCAAAGCAATAATCATGTCCGGGAATGTTTTTGTTAAAGGGCAGAGAGAAGATAAAGCGGGAGCAACTTTCGAAGAGGAAAATATCGAACTCCTTGTTAAGGAAAATCCGCTTAAATATGTTAGCCGCGGTGGTCTTAAGCTTGAGAAAGCATTGGCGGTTTTTCCGATTGAACTTAAAGACTTTGTCTGCATGGATGTAGGAGCTTCTACGGGCGGATTCACCGATTGTATGCTTCAGAATGGCGCAAGAAAAGTGTATTCCGTTGATGTGGGACATGGACAATTGGATTGGAAACTTCGAAATGATGAACGTGTTGTATGCATGGAGAAGACAAATTTTCGATATATGGTTTCGAATGATATAGACGATATACTTGATTTTGCATCGTGCGATGTGTCCTTTATATCACTCACCAAAATCCTGCCGCCGGCGTATGATTTGCTTAAGGATGAAGCCGGTATGGTATGCCTTATTAAGCCGCAATTTGAAGCGGGCAGAGAAAAAGTCGGAAAAAAGGGTGTTGTCAGGGAAAAAACGGTTCACGAGGAAGTTATAAAGAAAGTCGTAGATTTTGCTGTTGAAACAGGCTTTATGCCTATGATGCTTGATTTCTCACCGATTAAGGGACCTGAGGGAAATATTGAGTATTTGATTTATCTTAAAAAAACAAAGAACGGTGAGATGACGATTGATGATGTGTTGATTGAAAATGTAGTTAATGATGCACACACTGAGCTTACATAATATCTCAGACAACAGCCGGCTGAAATATATGCTATGTAATAGGATTTGCGATAGAATCTTGAAGTTGGTTAATTTGGAATTGATGCTTAATGATTACGTGGAAATGATTTGGGTGATTTTATGAGAAAATTTCTTATTGCTTCAAATATAGAGAAGGACATTGATGCTGTTATAGCGGGAAAAATTATTAATTATCTGACAGAAAAGGGGTGTGAGTCACACCTTAGCAGAATAAGTTATAATAATTCCAAGGAAATTACAAAGGCGATTGGAGATTATATTCCCGATTGCGTTTTGGTGCTTGGTGGTGACGGAACACTAATTCAGGTTGCGGGCTGTCTTGCAAAAACAGGTATACCGATTCTTGGTGTTAATCTTGGAAATATGGGCTACCTTGCTGAAATTGAAAAAGATCAGATTAATGTTACTCTTGACAGATTGATTGCCGATGAGTATGAAACCGAACGCCGAATGATGATTAGCGGTGATGCCAAGAATCACGGAATGATTGCTCTTAATGATATTGTTATTTCAAGAAAAGGCGGTTCACGTGTAATTAAACTTCTGATTTATGTCAATGGTAAGTTGCTTTGCACGTATGATGCTGATGGTGTAATTGTTTCGACACCTACAGGCTCTACAGGATATAATTTGTCGGCAGGCGGACCGATTGTGGAACCGGACGCTAAAATCATTCTTGTGACGCCTATTTGTCCGCATACGATTAGTACACGTGCTGTTGTGTTGTCGCCTGATGATGAAATATCCATCCGAATTGCGGAAGGAAGATATCTTAATCAATATGAAGCGAGTGTGATTGCTGATGGTGTTACGATTACGAGCCTTGCCGCCGGTGAAAAGGTTACTGTAAAGATGGCTACCGAAATGACAGAAATTGTTAAAATGAGTAAAGAGAGTTTTCTTGATGTTGTGGCCAGAAAGATGGGACAATTTTGATGAAGAATGACAGATTACAGAAAATAAGAGAAATAATTGCAAGTGAGTCTATTCAAACACAGGAGGAACTTGCAGATCGACTGAATAAGGCAGGTTACAGTGTTACACAGGCTACTGTTTCGCGTGATATTAAAGTACTTAATCTCGTTAAGGTGCCTGATGGGGATGGCGGTCAGAAGTATGCCCCGCATGGACTGAAAGCGGAGAAGCTTGATGAGAAATTTGTAAATGTTCTTAGAGCAGGGTTTGAATCTATGGATATGGCTCAAAATATTCTCGTGATTAAAACAGTTTCCGGTATGGCAATGGCAGTTGCCGCTGCACTTGACTCAATTAATTTTCCACAGATGGTTGGTTGTATTGCCGGTGATGATACAGTTATGTGTGCTATCAGAACTTTGGAAGATACTTACGATATGATGGATGAAATCAGAGAATTGCTGGGGTAATCAGGCTTATTTGGAAATGTAGGGATTTGATTGGTACAGATTAAATGAATAAGAGAGGGTATTGATGTTACTGAATTTGCATGTTAAGAATATTGCATTGCTTGATGATGTTGATATTGATTTTACAAAAGGACTTAATATTTTGACCGGAGAAACCGGAGCCGGAAAATCATTGATTATCGACTCCGTTAATTTTGCTTTGGGTAAGAAACTGCCTAAGGATATTGTGAGAGATGATGCAGAGTATGCACTATGCGAGTTGACTTTCAGCGTCGATTCAGAGGAATTGCTTGAAGAAATCAAACGCAGAGAAGTGCCTATGTTTGAAGATGCTGTGATTATGCAACGCAAAATCATGAACGGCAGGAGCATTGCGCGAGTTAACGGGGAAGCTGTTTCCTCTGCCAAGCTTAAAGAAATTGCGACTTTGTTTATTGATATACATGGTCAGCATGAACACCAGTCATTGCTGTATAAGAAAAAACACCGTGAAATACTTGATGAGTATGCCGGAGATGAATTGAAGAAGCTTCTTGCAGTTGCCATAAAGGATTATGAGGAGTACGTGTACCTTACAAGAGAGCTGGAAACGGCACTTGGATCGGATGGCGACAAGGATAAGAAAATTGATTTGGCAAATTACGAAATTGAAGAAATAAAGAATGCCGGTTTGCAGATGGGTGAAGATGAAATAGTCGAGGCAGAATATCAGAAGCTTGCCAATTCAAATAAAATTGCGGAAGCGGTAGCTAGGGCACATTCTCTTAGCGGTTATGAGGAAAACGGTGCAGGAGGAAATGTCGGGCGCGCATTAAATACGCTTGGTATGGTGGCCGATTATGATTCTACTATTGCTGATATGGTTAAAGAATTGGAAGATATAGATAATCTTCTTAATGATTTTAATCGTAATATTGCTGCTTACGAAAGTGAGCTTGATAGGTCACCGGAAAAATTTGCCGAGATTTCGGAACGGTTGGATTTGATTAACAAATTAAAAAATAAGTACGGCAATACTATTAAGTCGGAGGCCAAGCGGT
>JAZLIP010000112.1:0-6542 GCA_045617445.1 Lachnospiraceae bacterium
CCGGGGGTTCCGAAAGAAAATATATTATGTGAACCTGTCGGAAGGAATACCGCACCGTGTATAGCTCTTGGTGCCGTACACATTTTGACGAAATACGAAGATGCTTTAATGATGGTTCTTCCGTCGGATCATTTGATTAAATTTGACAGTATGTACAGGAATACACTTAAAGAAGCTTTTGCTGTGGCAGAGGATAGTGATAATCTCGTTACAATCGGAATTAAGCCCGATTATCCTGAAACCGGTTACGGTTACATTAAGTTTATAAGTGATGATATAAAGGGTGCTGCATTCAAAGTTGAGAGATTTGTTGAGAAGCCAACGCTTGAGGTGGCAAGAGAGTATCTTGCTACGGAAGAGTATTTGTGGAACAGTGGAATGTTTGTATGGAAGGTTTCGACGATAATGCAGAAAATAGAGAGCTTTCTCCCTGATATGAAGGAAGGTCTTATGGATATTAAAAAATCAATTAATACACCAAGTGAGGATGAAGTCCTTGAGAAGACATTTCCTGATTTTCCGTCGATTTCCGTTGATTACGGTGTCATGGAGAAAGCGGAGAATATTTATACAATTCCGGGTACTTTCGGATGGGATGATGTTGGCTCATGGCTTGCGGTTGAACGAATAAAGAAAACAGATGAATCAGGTAATGTTGTTGGCGGGAATGTTGTAACAATCAATACCGGAAATTGCATTATTCAAGGTGCGGACAAGCTTATTGCCACAGTCGGTCTTGAAAATTTGATTGTTGTGGATACGAAAGATGCAACTCTTATTTGCAGTAAGGAACATACCGCGGACATTAAGTCAGTAATTGAAAAGCTGAGAAATGATAACAGAAATGAGTATTTGTAAGAGCAAATCCTGAAGGAGAAATCATTTATGAAGTTCACAAAATACACAATTAAAACATTAACGGAAGCGGAAGATATAGTAAGTGCTATTCTTGCTGATTTATCGGTGGAAGGTGTTGAAATCAACGACAAAATTCCATTGACTGAAGCGGAAAAATCGGCAATGTTTGTGGACATTTTGCCGGAAAAAGAGCCGGATGACGGAATTGCATATGTTAGTTTCTATCTTGATTCCGAAAATGATAATGAAGCTTTGCTTAAGCAAATTAAAGAAGAAATCGAGGATTACAAATCCTTTATGGATATTGGTGAATGTACGATTTTTACGGAAGAATTGCAGGATACTGACTATTTAAATAATTGGAAACAGTATTTCCATCAGTTTTATGTGGATGATATTCTTGTTATTCCCTCATGGGAGGATGTTAAACCGGACGATAAAGATAAAATGGTAATTCATATCGACCCGGGAACAGCTTTCGGGACGGGAATGCATGAAACAACGCAATTATGTATAAGGCAGCTTCGTAAATATGTTACTGGGGAGACTAATTTGCTTGATGTTGGTACGGGAAGCGGAATTCTTGCATTGATGGCTTACAAATTCGGTGCTAAATATGCAATCGGAACAGATCTTGATCCGTGTGCTATTGAGGCAGTAGCCAATAATATGGAAAACAACGGTCTGAAAGATAAGAATTTCAAATTGATTATCGGGAATATTATTGATAACAAAGAAGTTCAGGAGGAAGTCGGTTACGGGAAATATGATATAGTAGTGGCGAATATACTGGCAGAGGTACTTCTTCCGCTGACACAGGTGATTGTTGATTGCTTGAAACCGGGTGGAGTATATATTACTTCGGGAATTATAGAGGATAAGGAAGAAGTTGTTGTGGAAGCCGTAAAGAAAGCAGGTTTGGAAGTGATTGAAGTAAATCACCAAGGTGAATGGGTTAATGTAACGGCCGGAAAGCCTGTTTCGTTGAAAGGTTAAAGTATGTATCAGTTTTTTACGAAGCCTGATTTGATATGCGGAAATGATATTTATATTGAGGGCTTGGATGTTAATCATATAAAGAATGTTTTGAGAATGCGCATCGGTGAAGAAGTAAATGTCGTAACTGAAGGTTCTGATTTGGAATATCGTTGCGAGATTGCTGAAATGAGTGATGATCAGGTGCATCTTAAACTTTTGTTTACAAAGGAATCCAACGTGGAATTACCGGCAAAGGTTTATCTTTTTCAAGGTTTGCCAAAGAGCGATAAGATGGAGCTTATTATTCAAAAAGTGGTGGAACTTGGTGTTTACGAGATAGTTCCGGTTGCTATGAAGCGTTGCGTGGTAAAGCTTGATGAGAAAAAGGAAAAGTCAAAAATCGTAAGATATAACAGTATATCGGAATCTGCGGCAAAGCAAAGTAAGCGTCGTATTGTGCCAAAGGTTACAAATGTGATGAGCTTTAAGGAGGCTGTTGATTACAGCAAGAGCTTAGATGTCAAGTTGATACCGTATGAACTGTGTGATACGGATTCGTTTGATAAAACGAGGGAGATTTTTAAGTCATTTGCGGACAAGGTGAGGGAGTCTCAGTCAAAAACGATTGGAATATTTATCGGTCCGGAAGGTGGATTCTCGGAAGAGGAAATAGAGTATGCTACAGGTAATTTGGTAGTTCCGGTTACTCTCGGGAAACGTATTCTTCGTACTGAAACAGCGGGAATGACAGTTTTGTCCTGGCTTGTGTATTTGCTGGAAAATTAGTTCATGACAAAAGATAAAACTCGCGAAGCGTGTTTTTCTTTTGTTTAAGCATTATTGGAGGAAGAAATGAAATGTTAGCATATCTTGATAATTCAGCAACCACAAGGTGCTTTGATGAAGTAAGAAAGTTAATGAATGACATATATGATAAAGCCTACGGAAATCCGAGCAGTATGCATATGATAGGCATTGAAGCCGAAAAATATTTAAGATATGCCGGAGAAGTGTTTGCGAAGAATATGAAGGTTTCGGAGAAAGAAATATTCTTTACGTCCGGTGGTACCGAATCGGATAATCTTGCGCTTATTGGCTGTGCCTTTGCCAATATGAGGGCGGGAAAGCATATTATTACGACTAAGGTTGAACATCCGGCGGTGCTTGAAACTTGTAAAGTACTGGCTGAATGGGGATTTGAAATAACATATCTTGGTGTTGACAAAATGGGTCGTGTTCGTCCTGATGATTTGCGTGAGGCGATGAGGGAGGATACAATTCTTGTTTCGATAATGTATGTTAACAATGAAATCGGTTCATTGATGCCTATAGGCGAGCTTGGGAAAATAATCAAAGAAAAAAACAGTAATACACTGTTTCATGTGGATGCTGTTCAGGGATTCGGAAAAGTAAGAATAAATCCCAAAAAGGAAAAGATAGACTTGCTGTCTGTAAGCGGGCATAAGATTCACGGACCTAAAGGTGTCGGGGTTCTTTATGTAAACGAGAAGGTCAAAATTAAACCGATTATTTTTGGAGGCGGGCAGCAGAGCGGATTGCGTTCAGGAACGGAAAATGTACCGGGAATTGCGGGAATTGCCAAGGCCTGTGAGCTTATTTATACTGATTTTGACAAAAAAACAGAAGAACTGTATGCGTTAAAGGCATATTTTATCGACGAACTCATGAAAATTGACGGCATAGTTGTAAACGGTGTCGGAGACGGCGAACTCTTGGAAACTGTGAAGCAGACGGCACCGCATATTGTGAGCGTATCAATTTCGGGAATAAGAGCCGAAGTACTTCTTCATGCTCTTGAAGATAAAGAAATTTATGTATCGTCAGGTTCGGCATGCGCCAGCAATAAACCGGCAATAAGCGAAACATTGAAGGCAATAGGTGTAGAACGTGAATTGCTTGATTCCACGCTTCGATTTAGTTTATCGGTAGAAACGACCAAAGAGGAAATTGATTATACATTGGAGGCTTTGAAGGAATTACTGCCGAAGCTTCGCAAATATACAAGAAAGTAATTTGGGCAGAGGTTTGAAACCGACACTCAAACTGTATTGATGAGTTCATATCTTAATTTGAACTTATATGGAGGGAAATATGAAATATACATCTTTTTTGATTAAATATGCTGAAATTGCAATCAAGGGTAAAAACAGATATATGTTTGAAGATGCTCTTGTGCGTCAGATTAAGCGTGCTCTGCATCCTTTAGAGGGGGATTTTAAAGTATCAAAGATTCAGGGGCGTGTTAATGTTGAAGCTTTGAGCGATTATGATTTTGATGAGGTGATTAAAGCATTATCCTATGTATTTGGAATTACCGGAATTTGCCCTGTTGTTCGTGTTGAGGATGAGGGCTTTGAGAAGTTGAGTGCGGATGTGCTTAAGTATGTAGATGATGTATACCCTGATAAGAACAAAACTTTCAAGGTTAATGCGCGTCGTTCAAGGAAGAATTACCCGATGGATTCTCAAGAAATAAATATGGAGATGGGTGGCAGAATTCTGGATACATATCCTGAAATGAAGGTGGATGTGCATAATCCCGACATTATGTTAACTATAGAAGTAAGAGACGAGGGTATTTATCTTTATTCGGAAGTTATCCTAGGTCCCGGTGGTATGCCTGTTGGAACAAACGGCAAGGGAATGCTTCTTCTTTCGGGTGGAATTGATTCTCCGGTAGCAGGTTATATGGTTTCCAAACGTGGTGTTAATCTTGATGCGGTATATTTCCATGCACCGCCATATACAAGTGAACGTGCAAAACAGAAGGTGGTTGATCTGGCAAAATATGTTGCCAGATATTCGGGTCCTATTAATCTGCATGTTATTAATTTTACGGATATTCAGCTCTATATTTATGAGCAATGTCCACATGAGGAATTAACAATCATAATGCGAAGATATATGATGCGAATTGCAGAGCATATCGCCAAAGAAAATGATTGTCTTGCATTGATTACGGGGGAGAGTATCGGTCAGGTTGCCAGTCAGACGATGCAATCCCTGGCGGCTACGAATGAGGTATGTACTTTGCCGGTTTTCAGACCGTTAATCGGATTTGATAAGAATGAAATAATCAGAATTTCCGAGAAGATTGATACTTATGAAACTTCTATTCTTCCTTTTGAAGACTGCTGTACAATATTTGTTGCAAAGCATCCTGTTACCAAACCAAATATTAACATTATTAAGCATTCGGAGTTGAAGCTTACGGAGAAAATAGATGAGCTTTTCAAAACAGCAATTGAAACCGATGAAGTTATCGTCGTCAAATAGATTAAGAATAATTGTTTTTGCATTGGGCTGCCTTTTGGGTGCAGCCTCTTTTGCATATGTTTACGGAGTGCGTATAATTAATCCGTTATATGATGACTGGCTTTTCCTGGGTGATATGGATTTGCGCCAGCACTATATTGGCTGGTGTCATTTCAGAAGCAGTGATTGGCATTTCCCGATTGGATTGATTGATTCATTAAGCTATCCGACAAGCATGTCATGTATTTATACGGATTCAATTCCGCTTTTCGCGATTGTTTTCAAACTGTTTAGAAATTTTTTGCCGATACGTTTTCAGTATTTTGGCTTTTTCGGATTACTTTCTTTTTGCTTACAGGGTGGGATATCTTCCATTCTCCTGTTTTCGTTTTTCAAAAAACAGAATTTTTCCTCAGCCCTTATTTCAATTGTGAGTTCAATGTTTTTTATTTTAAGTCCGACGGTTTTACAGAGAATGTTTTATCATACGGCGCTGGGAGCTCAGTGGATAATTTTGCTTGCTTTATATGTATGGATTTTTGGGATTGACTATTCATTCAGAAAGAAAATGCTCATATATGTAGGGCTTGGCTTGCTTACAGTATCAATTCATTCCTACTATGTGCCCATGGTTGCAATGATTATAGTAGTGGCATGTATCGATGATGTTATACGTTCTTCACGGCGAATGCGGGCTGCTTCAATTGCGTTATGTAAACTAATAGCGTTTTGCGTGAGTGTACTTATTACCTTGTATGTTTTGGGCGGATTTTATGATGAATCTTCTTTTGTCGGTGATGGTCTTGGTACATTCAGCGCTAATTTAAATACCTTCTTTAATCCGCTTAGTGACTCGAAAATTTTCGGAGGTTTGCCACTTTATTATGGATTTCAGTATGAAGGTTTTGGCTATTTGGGTGCAGGAATGCTTGTGTTGCTTGTCGTTGCGCTTATTGTGGCGGCAGGAGTTGTGTCCGTCGGAATAAAGAGGGAGGGCAGTTTCGGAGGCTATTTAAAGAACTATTCGAAACTGCATTTCAGAGTTTATCTTGCTGTAGGATTATTGTGCGTAAATATTGCGCTGGCATCTTTCCCGATTGTGACTTTTAATGATAAGAAAATATTTGGTGTACCTTATCCTGATTTTGTCAGAAATTTTCTTGGAATATTCCGATCGAACGGAAGATTTATATGGACAGCTATGTATTTACTTATGCTGTTTTCAGTAATAATATGCGCCGGGTTTATGGACAGATTTTTTGAAGATGGAATGAAGCTGATTAAATACGGAATTATTATATGTGCATTATTGGTTCAATTTGTTGATTTATCTTACATGATTTCATATAAGCATGGGTATTTTGCTAAAGAGCAGAGATATCATAATCCTTTTGTCGGGTCGGAAATAGATACATTTATCAATGATTATG
>JAZLIP010000113.1:0-3031 GCA_045617445.1 Lachnospiraceae bacterium
TTCAGAACACCATTCGCAAAATCGCCTTTTCAAGGCTTTTCTTTTGCTCATGTTGTTACTTCGCCATATAAAACTGCTCATAATATTCTTTGCAAGCAAAATATTTTGAGCAGTTTTGCATGGCTCTGAATAGTTACCATTATATAAACATTACTGTCAGTCCTTGATCGGTAACACATATTCAAGACCGCTCAAACGTTTACGTGATTAAGTATATACCGTTTACATTAAATTTACAAGCATGCATTATATCATCATAATATAGACGTCCTTACGCATTTTACACTATTTTCTCAATACATATTGCCATTATCCCAATATTCGTATATAATCTGTGATGTTCGGAAGGCTTTTGCATTAAGTTACTTAATCGTTTTCATTGCATATTTGTCCCAAACCGCATATTTGCGTGCAAATGGCATTTATCTTTGTTAATGTAAACTTAATCAACTTAATTTTGATTCACACTTATTTCTATCAGAAAAGGAGAAAACTATGAAATTCGGTTATTTCGATGACGCAAATCAGGAGTATGTAATTACCACCCCTAAAACACCCTTGCCATGGATTAATTATCTTGGCTGTAAAGATTTCTTTTCACTTGTTTCAAACACTCAGGGGGGATATTCCTTCTACAAGGATGCCAAGTTACTTCGCCTAACAAGATATCGTTACAACAATGTTCCTGCCGACAGCAACGGTAAATACTACTATATTAAAGACGGAGATTCAATTTGGAATATCGGTTGGCAACCAAGTAAAACAGAACTTGATTTCTACGAATGTCGTCACGGGCTTGGCTATTCTAAGTTCACTTCAGGCAAGAACGGAATCAAAGCTTCAAATCTTGCATTTGTACCAATGAACGATACTTGTGAAATAAACCGGGTAATTGTTACTAATGAAAGTGATAAAGAAAAATCAATTTCATTGTTCTCATACGTTGAATTCTGTTTGTGGAATGCAATGGACGATATGACAAATTTCCAGCGAAACTACTCCACCGGCGAAGTTGAAGTACTCGGTTCAACCATTTACCACAAAACCGAATACCGCGAAAGAAGAAATCATTACGCTGTATACTCAGTAAATCAGGCAATTGACGGTTTTGATACAATTCGTGACACTTTTATCGGGGCATACAGAAGTTCCGAGCACCCTTTGGTTGTTGAAAACGGCAAATGTACCAATTCCATAGCAAACGGCTGGTCACCGATTGGATGCCACCAAATAGACCTTACTCTTGCTCCGGGAGAATCCAAATCCATGATTTTCATTTTGGGTTACTGTGAAAATCCCGAAGATGACAAATGGGAAAAACCGGGCATAATCAATAAGTCGCCTGCCAACAAATTGCTTGAGAAATACAATACTGATGAAAAGGTTTCAAAAGCTTTTAATGAGCTTAACTCTTACTGGAAATCACTGCTTTCAAAATACAGTATCAAATCGGGCAATGCTAAAGTTGACCGTATGGTAAACATTTGGAACCAATATCAGTGTATGGTTACCTTCAACATGTCACGTTCTGCCTCCTACTACGAATCCGGAATAGGACGTGGTATGGGATTCCGTGACTCCTGTCAGGATTTGCTTGGTTTTGTTCATCTTATTCCCGACCGTGCCAAGGAACGTATAATAGATATTGCTTCCACACAGTTTGAAGACGGTTCGGCATATCATCAATATCAACCACTTACCAAAAAGGGAAATTCAGATATAGGAAGTGGCTTTAATGATGATCCACTGTGGCTCATAGCAGGAACAAGCGCATATATCCGCGAAACCGGAGATACCTCGATTCTTGATATCATGACTCCTTTTGATAATGACGAAAGTACTGCGGTTCCTCTGTTTGAGCACCTTACAAGATCCTTTGATTATATTGTAAATCACAAAGGTCCGCATAATCTCCCACTTATAGGTCGTGCCGACTGGAATGATTGCCTTAATTTGAATTGCTTTTCTAAACATCCCGGTGAATCCTTCCAGTGTTTTGGTCCTTCCGAAGGTCCCGTTGCCGAATCTGTTTTTATTGCCGGTATGTTCGTTAAATACGGTAGTGAATACGCTGACATTTGCGAATTGATAGGTAAAGATGATGAAGCTAAGCGAGCTCGCAATGAAGTTGACATTATGTATCAGGCAATTCTTAAAGACGGATGGGACGGAGAATGGTTTATACGCGCGTATGATGCATACAGCAACAAAGTAGGTTCAAAAGAGTGTGAGGAAGGTCAGATTTACATCGAGCCTCAGGGCTTCTGCGCTCTTGCAGGTGTCGGTGTCAAGGAAGGTCTTGCGCAAAAGGCACTTGATTCGGTCAAGGAAAAACTCGATACTAAATACGGCATAATGATTCTTCAACCCGCATATACAAAATACCACTTAGAGCTTGGTGAAATATCTTCATATCCACCGGGATATAAAGAAAATGCAGGTATCTTCTGCCACAACAATCCGTGGGTTTCAATTGCCGAAACAGTTATAGGACGTGGCGACCGTGCTTTTGAAATCTATAAGAAAACCTGCCCTGCCTATATTGAAGAAATCAGTGATATTCACCGCACTGAGCCTTACGTGTATTCTCAAATGGTTGCAGGTGCCGATGCCAAATTCCATGGTGAAGCCAAGAACAGCTGGCTTACAGGAACCGCAGCCTGGACCTTTGTAAATATCTCGCAATACATTCTCGGTATTTATCCGACTCTTAACGGCTTGTCCGTTAACCCTTGTGTTCCAAAGGACTTTGGTGATTTCAGTATCACAAGAAAATACAGGGAAACCGTTTACAACATAGAAATCAAGAATCCCTCAAACGTTGAGAAGGGAATAAAGGAAATCGTTGTTGACGGTCAAAAAATCGAAGGAAACATTATCCCTTATGTAGAAGACAAGAAAAAAGTAAATGTTGAAGTATTAATGGGATAAAGGTTCGCTCATAATACCCACACAAAAGAAAAGTACGTTTAAACGTACTTTTCTTTTGTGTGGGTATTATGAGCGAACCTTTATCCCATTAATACTTCAA